>JAFSGO010000071.1 GCA_017440765.1 Clostridia bacterium | reverse complement strand
GGCAAAAATGGCGAGATCCTGACGATGGCCTTTGATTCGCCGACGGCAGTGCGCGAGTTGCGTGTAACCTTTGATTCGAATTTCAACTATCCCATTCGTGTGACGATGGCACCGAACCGCCAGAAACAACAGCGCCCCGGTGTACCCGAGGAGTTGGTGAAAGATTATACATTGCTCTTTAAAAACGGCGAAGACATCGTTCGCACGATCGACGTGCGGGATAACCACCAACGGCATAACGTACATCGTTTTGAAGCGACGGTGTGTGATAAGGTTGAACTGCAAATCACAGCCACCAATGGCGGTAAAGAGATTACAGTGTTTGAAGTAAGAGCGTACTGATATCGTCAGGTTTCATAGCTGTCGATATATCTTGTGGGCGATACACCCACCATCTTTTTGAACATATTGGAAAAGTAATATACGTTATCAAAGCCGCACTTCAACGCTATTTCGGAGACGCTGTATGTGGTCCCGATTAAAAGCTTTTTAGCTTTTTTCATACGTTCGCTTAAAATGAATTGTCCGATCGACATTTCAAATTCGCGACGGAATTTGAAGTTCAGTGTTGATGCATTGGTGTTAACGGCATGGCAAATGTCGCCGATAAGGAGTTTCTTGTCAAGGTTTTGCCGTATGTATTCCGTTGCATCGGAAACAAGGCGATCCGTGCAAAGTTTCTCCTCTAATACGAGGTAAGGGGCGTTGTGTTCGTAAAAAAGCTGGAATAAAATATCCATAAGCAAGTGTTCGCGATATCCTGCCGATAATCTGTCGTCGTGGTCGATGTATTTTTCTATTGCATCGATGCTTGACAAAAATCGTTCTTTATCCTTAACGGAAACCTTGCCGAACGGTATATCGAACGAATACGGACAACTGAAATCGCGACAAAACATCACGTAAACGAATTCGATGGGATTTAGTACGGCGCGGCGGAAATATAGATTGTCGGGGAGCAGGACACAATCTCCCGCGTGCAATTGCTGTGTCAATCCGTTAATTTCCATTACGAAATCGCCTTTTTTCAGATAAAAAAGCGCGTAAGTAGGCTGATAGCCGTCGGATTGCACGAATTGTTTTCGGCTTGATATCTTGGATTCTATAATTTTATAAGGAAATATCATAGTTTTTCTCCTGTTTATTGTTGTATTTTATAAATTTGATTTTAGCATATTGTATTGTTAAGGTCAATGAAAACAGTATAATTGGAGTATAAATCGAAAGGGGAATAACTATGAATCGTGTAACTTTAGATGTTCAAAGAGAATACGAATGTGATGTTCTTGTCTGCGGCGGAGGCGTGAGCGGGTTTGCAGCAGCCGTTTCTGCGGCGAGAAACGGTGCAAAAACTATCCTTATCGAGTCCGGCGGGTTTCTTGGCGGAACTGCAACGAAGGGGCTGGTAGCGCCGTTTATGACGTGCTACGATGCAGAGGGCAAAGAACGGATCATTAAGGGCTTGTATTTAGAACTTGAAAAACGCTTGCTTGAGTTAAATGGTGCCGTTTCGGCAGACCAATGTTTGGGCTCGAACAGTTACAATGGTTATCGTCCGATGGGGCATAAGGGTGTTATGCCGTTCGACGGGGAAATCATTAAAATCGTTTTTGAACAGATGTGTTTGGAAGCAGGGGTACAGCTGTTGTATCACACTACGTTAATCGGTTGTGAAACGCAGGGGAAGAACGTTTCCGTTGTGTATGCTTGCGACAGCAACGATATTATTTCAATCAAGGCAAAAATGTTTATCGATACCACGGGTACCTCGGCACTTGCCTATAAGGCGGGCGCGGAAACGATGCGCGGTAACGAAGACGGTATTTTGCAAACAACGTCGATGTTCTTTACAATTTCGGGTGTGGACAAAGCGTATGTGGATGCCCATATGGAAAGAACGACGGAAAGACGCGAAAGATTTTATATGGATGCTATCGAACAAGGGAAGAAGGATGGTACTTTCCCTTGCGGAACGCCCACCATACGAATGTTTGAAAACCCCAACGGAACGTATAGTGTGAATATGGCGCAAATCGATGAGCAGGTCAATGAACTTGATAATGAAGTCATTACGCAGTGTGAGATAAGTCAGCGCTTACAGATTCAGCAGATAATCAAATTTATGCGTAACAATATTCCCGGTCTTGAAAACGTGGAACTGGTAGCGACTGCTTCGGATCTTGGCGTCAGAGAGAGTCGCCGTATGGTCGGTAAAACGATTTTCTGTTTGGAGGATATTCAACAATCCAAAAAATTTGATGATCGCATTGCGGTTTGCGCCAATTCCATCGATATCCATCAAAAGGATAGAGTGAACTACACAACCCACACGGGAAGCAACTACTACATTCCGCTTTCGTGTTTGATTTCGAACAATATAGACAACTTGCTTACCGCCGGTAAAAGCCTTTCTGCCGACAGATACGCTTTCGCCGCCGTTCGCGTGATGCCGCCTTGCATTGCTATGGGCGAGGCTGTCGGCATCACGGCTGCTCTTGCGGCAAAGAAAAACATTGCGGCAGCAGACGTTCCTTGCAAAGAGGTTCAGGATATACTTGTTGCAAACGGGGCACATCTGGGATAAGCTGAGATACACAGAGGAACAAGGTTATGCAGTTTCTGAAAACCTTATTACCAATAAACTATGGAGGGAATTCAATGAACTTGGAGTTTAATCCTAATGAAGTTTGTGCCTGTGGAAAGGTACATAAAACGGATGTTGAAAACTGCGTGATCGAAGAGGGTGCGGTTAATCGCATTCCGGAGTATGCCGCAAAATTCAATGCGAAAAAGGCGTTTATCGTGGCCGATGTCAACACGTTCCCTCTCGCGGGCGAGAAGATCATCGCCATGCTCAAAGAGGTCGGTGTCGGCACATCACAGTACGTCTATTCCCAAAAACGGTTGGAACCCGACGAGCATGCCATGGGTTCTCTTGTGATGCATTTTGATGCCGCGTGTGATTTGGTTATCGGTATCGGTTCCGGTGTGATTAACGATATTTGCAAAGTGTTTGCTTATCAAACAAAACGTCCGTATATTATTGTTGCCACCGCGGCATACATGGACGGTTATGCTGCCAGAACCTCGACGATGCCTGTTGACAGGATCAAAACGACGATCCCCGCTAAAAGTCCGGACGTCATATTGGGTGATTTAGACATTTTAACGGGTGCGCCGAAACATATGGCGGCAGCAGGTCTTGGTGATATGCTGGCGAAGTATATCAGCATTTGCGAGTGGCGCTTATCACATCTTATTACCGGTGAATATTACTGCGAGCGTGTCGCGGAATTCACCAGACAATCTCGTGATGCCTGCGTTCAAAATGCCGAAGGGTTGATGAAGCAGGACAAAAACAGCATGAAACGGTTGTTTGAAGGATTGATCAACTGCGGCAAAGCGATTGATTATTCCGGTGTTTCGCGTCCCGGCGGCGGAGATGAACACTATTTTTGCCAGATGTTAGACATGCGCGGCTTGGAATTCGGCACTCCCACCGCTTCGCACGGTGTGCAGTGCGCGCTCGGCACGTTGTACGCGATCAAATGCTATCAAGCGTTAAAGCACATTACACCCGACCGCGAGAAAGCGATCAAGTACGCTGAAAGCTTTGATTTCGAAGACTGGAGTCGACAACTGCGTGAATTTTTAGGAAAAGGTGCAGAGCCGATGATCGCACTTGAAGCAAAAGAGCAAAAATACAGTGCCGAAAAGCACAAAATCAGACTCAACGTTATTCTTGAAAATTGGGATACGATCCTGAAGATCATTGATGAAGAACTACCGTCTGTTGATGAGTTTGAAAGCATTTTGAAGGTTATTGGGTTGCCGACAAGCATAGAGGAAATTGGGGTGGAGAAAGAACTCTTGCCCATGATTATCAAGTCTACCAAGGATATACGCGATAAATACGTTTTGCCGAGACTTTTGTGGGATTTGGGTGTTCTCGAAGACATTTGCTCGAGTTTATAACAATTCATCAAACATTTAATTTGACGAAGAAGCGTGCTATAATTATGGAAGAGGAAAGTGTTTGTATGCGCATCGGTATCAATTCAGCCGTCTCAAGTGTATCGGGATATTGCAGAGGTTACGTAAAACATTTTGGTGAGGATACCTATAAAAAGATGAAGGAATTTGGTTTTTCCTGCGTCGACAATGGTGTTTTAACGGTAGATCCCGCTTTCTACAAAGCAGATGCCGAAACACAACAGCGTCTGCTTTTGCGTGAAAAAGCATTGGCGGATGAGGCGGGTATTTGCATTCATCAAGAACATGGTCCCATTCTGTCTTCAGCTCACGCGGTTCCCGAGGAAGAAATTGCCGAGTTTTTGGAAAAAATGAAAGTAGCCATCGAGTCGTGCACGATACTTGGATGCGAATACTTGGTTCTACATCCGTTGATGGTAAACGGTTGGAGTGACAGAGGAACTGTCATCGCCAAAGATACCATTGAAAAAAATATCAATCACCTGCGGACGCTCGGTGACTATGCGAAACAGTATGGAATCACGCTTTGCCTTGAAAATCTGCCGTGTGTCGGTTTTTGTATCAGCACACCGGAAGACGTTTTGTCGGTAGTAAAAGCGGTAGATCATGATAACGTCAAGATTTGTATCGATACGGGACACATTACGGCATTTTCTTCGCAGTTAAAAGTTGGTGAGGAAATCAGAAAATGCGGTGATTTGATTAAAGTGCTTCACGTGCACGATAATCATGGCCGTGCCGATCAGCATAATTTCCCCGGCATGGGCATGATCGACTGGACGGACGTCATGGCTGCGTTGCGCGAAATTGGCTTTGACGGTGTTTTCTCGTTGGAAGTCGTTCATCCTGACAGATTCTCAAAACCGATTTTCGAACATGCCTGCCGTCTTTCCTTTGAGATGGCAAACGAAATTGCCAACGGAGTATAAGGATAATTGCTGCGGGCGACCTTATGTTCTTGAATGCGAACGTGAAGGTAATAAACGGTTGATAAAAAAGCACATGCGCAGGCAAGTGCTTTTTTATTTTCGTTTTATATTACAAAGGCGATGGAATTATGCTTTAATAATAACAAGTGCAGATCGCACACTCAACAAATCTCTCTTGGGAGGAAACATCATGAAAAACGTATTGAAACTTGAAGAACTTTCCGTGGAACAAAAGCTCGGTTTGGCCACCATTTCGTTTAACTGGAAAGCTTCGATCAAGCCGGAGAACATGGAGTAATTGGCGGAACTTGTCAAAAACCGTGCGCTCGGCGGTGTTTGGATGACGCCTCTTCACGGTGAAAACACTCCCTACATAAACCATCTCAAAGAGTTGGCGGACTACCCGCTTTTAGTGTTTACTGATGCTGAGC
>JAFSGO010000070.1 GCA_017440765.1 Clostridia bacterium | reverse complement strand
TGGGATTCTCCAAAGTTCCGTCAGCTTACAGTCCTCATCCGAAAACGGACACCTGAGAGTGTTACTCCTTCAGTAGCGGAAACCCCGCATCTCCTGTAAGCATCAACCGGATATTCACTTGAACGGGTATCATGATAACACAAGCTTTGACAAAATGCAACCTTTTTTTATTCGGTTACTTGATATGGCTTTGTCAGTTCCAATAACCGTGCTCCTAAGGTGACGGTCATGGAAAGCCCTTCGGGCACGTATTCTTCGTGTTCGACCGCGCCCTCGCGACGACATTCGCCTGCGAGTGCACCTTTGTCAAACGGTAGCAAGAGCGTTACTTTTCGTCTGTCGGGCGGTAAAACTTCGGTCAATCGTTGTAACAATTCGTCGATTCCTTTGCCGGTGGCGGCACTGATGCACACGGCGCCGTCACGGTCGGTGAGCGGCAGGGCGGCGGGCAAATCGCATTTGTTAAACACCGTCACGATCGGGCGGTCGGTACAACCGAGCTGTGCGAGCAATTCCCGCGTCACACTTAGGTGTTCGGCGGCATCCTCAGACGAACTGTCACACAAATTGAGAACGACGTCGGCTTCGGCGGCTTCTTCTAACGTTGAGCGGAACGCGTCTACCAAATGATGCGGCAAACGTCGTACAAGACCGACGGTGTCGATGAGAAGTACGGTGCGCCCGTCGGGTAATTTGAGTGCGCGGGCGGTGGTGTCCAGTGTGGCAAACAGTTTATCTTCGGCAAGCACCCCCGCATCGGTCAGTCGATTCATCAGCGTGGATTTTCCCGCATTGGTGTACCCGACGATCGCGACGGTCTGAACGTTATCCTTGCGTCGTCTGTCACGCCGCTGGATACGTTGTTGCTCAACGGCTTTGAGAGATTCCCGAATGGATTGAATACGGCGGCGAATGTGCCGACGGTCACTTTCTAACTTCGTTTCGCCGGGGCCGCGTGTACCAATGCCGCCGCCGAGACGGGATAAGGCGACGCCTTGACCCGCAAGCCGTGGTAACAGATATTGCAACTGGGCGAGTTCTACTTGTAAGCGTCCCTCTGCCGAACGGGCGCGCCCTGCAAAAATATCTAAAATCAGCATGGTGCGGTCTACCACGCGACAAGGGAGAGCGTCTTCCAAATTGCGCTGTTGGGTGGCGGTCAGTTCACGGTCGAAGATGACCAGATCTGCTTCGGTGTTATTGGCGAGCAGGGCAAGCTCTTCCAGACGCCCTTGCCCCAAGCAGGTGGCTTTGTCGGGTGATTCGCGTTTTTGCAGCACTCTGCCCAATACGTCTGCGCCCGCTGTGTCGGCAAGCTCTTCCAGTTCGTCAAGAGAGATCTCGGCGTCAAATTCACCGGTATCTACCGATACCAGCAGCGCGCGTTCGCGTTCGCTCGGTGTCTCGTTTTCTGTAAATGAGCTCATGGGATCCCTCCTTCTTATGGTATTGTACCGATTCTTTTGTGCATTGTCCATAGTATACGCCGAAAAAGGTGTAAAAAAATTTGCGTTAAAATGAAAAGTTTTTGTTTTCATTTGTCGCAAAGTGTGTTACTATAGAAATACAATAGATAGTATGTGAAAACGAGGGGATAGCAAATATGGTAGAAAGATTAACCAGTGAAACGATTTTTTCTGCGCCCAATCAGGTCGCACCGCTCAGCATGATCGCACAGCCCGGCACCGAAGAACTGGCGGCTAAGATCGATTATTATCTTACCGATTGGGCGGCAAAAGCCGGCGTTCCGAGCGATTCGTTTTTGATTCCCGCCGAATGTCCGCGTTTTTCGTCCGGTGACGGTAAAGGACTTATCAAATCCAGTATCCGCGGTGATGACCTGTTCATTTTGGTGGACGTCGGCAACTATAACGTAAAATATAATATTTTCGGTCAGCAGAACTGCATGTCGCCCGACGATCATTTCCAGGATCTGAAGCGTATCATTCAGGCGGCGGGCGGTAAAGCACACCGTATCAACGTGATTATGCCGATTCTGTTCGGTGGTCGTCAGCATCGCCGCAACTATCGCGAGTCGCTTGACTGCGCGGTTGCGTTGCAGGAACTCGAGCGCATGGGTGTGACCAATATCATCACGTTTGATGCGCACGACCCCCGCGTGCAGAACGCCGTTCCGCTGATGGGCTTTGACAACGTGATTCCCTCTTATCAGGTCCTCAAGTCCATGTTCCGCCGCTATCCCGATCTCGTTCCGGATCGCGAGCATATGATGATCGTCAGCCCCGACGAAGGTGCGTTGAACCGTAATATGTACTACGCGTCCACCTTGGGTGTCGATCTTGGTATGTTCTACAAGCGCCGTGACTATGCGCATGTTGTCAACGGCCGCAACCCCATCATCGCACACGAGTACCTCGGCGACTCGGTGGAGGGTAAGGATATCTTTATTGCTGACGACATCATCTCGTCCGGTGAATCCATGCTGGATATTGCGTATGAATTGAAGAAGCGTAAGGCAGGCCGCATTTTTGCATACGCCACCTACGCAATCTTCACTAACGGTCTGGACAAGTTCGATCAGGCATACAAGGACGGTGTTATCTCAGGCGTGCTCGGTACTAACCTGACCTATCGTACCGACGAGTTGAAAAAACGTGACTGGTTCTGTGAAGTGGACGTGTCCAAATACATCGCGTATTTCATCGCCTCGCTCAATCACGATATGTCGGTTACCCGCATCATCGATTCGCACGAGAAGATCCGCAATCTCCTCGCATCCCGCAAATAAGTTCTCTCAAAGAACGGTCGGCGATTCCGACCGTTCTTTTTTGCATATTGCGCTTGTCCTCCTTGTATATATCGTATTAGAGGGAGGAGATCGTATGAAATTCGTTCGTATACTCACGTGCGCCCTGTGCGTCACGTTGCTGCTCACTACGCCGGTTTCGGCAAAAACCATCATTATTGATACGGAATCGGGCGAGACTGCCGAAGAATTAATGTCGCATAAACCGCCAAAATCGCTCAGTGGGGTGATATCGACTGCTGCGGGAACGGCGCTGGAAGTGGGCGGTAAATCCGCTGTTTTGATGGAGCTGTCCTCGGGGCAAGTGTTATTTGAAAAGAACACGCACGAGAAACTGCCGATCGCCTCGGTTACCAAGATCATGACGTTACTGTTGGTGATGGAAGCGCTCGACAAAGGGCTGATCGATCTGCAAGACCCCGTCACCTGCTCCTCCGAAGCGGCGTCGATGGGCGGCTCGCAAATTTGGCTGGAGCCCGGTGAGATCATGACGGTACACGAACTGGTCAAAGCGGCGGCGGTGGTATCTGCAAACGATGCGTGCGCTGCACTGGCAGAACACGTTGCCGGCTCGATCGAGGAATTCGTACAGCGCATGAATACGCGTGCTGCGGAGCTCGGCATGCAGGATACGGTGTTTAAGGATTGCAGCGGACTCGACGATACCGCCTATTCCTGTGCTTATGATGTAGCGATCATGTCGCGCGAGTTAATGAAGCACCCGCTTATTAAAAATTACACTACCGTCTGGATGGATACCCTGCGAAACGGGGAATCGCAGTTGGTCAATACCAATAAACTGATTCGGTTTTACCAAGGGGCTACCGGACTGAAAACCGGCACTACCTCCACGGCGGGTCATAATCTGTCTGCCACCGCCGAGCGAAACGGATTGGGATTCGTAGCGGTGATTTTGGGGTGCAGTACCACCGATGAGCGTTTCGGCGGAGCGCGCAAGTTGTTAGATCACGGTTTTGCCAACTATGCGCTGTACACCCCGCAGGTCGATCCCGATACGCTGACACCGATTCCGGTACTTCGCGGTACGGCGGAAAGTGTGGCGGTGGAGAGCGAAGACGTGGCTCCCATACTGGTTAAAAAAGGGGAAGAGAACGGACTCACCTGTACCGTTACTTTATCCGAGGATGTGGAAGCACCCGTCGCAAAAGGACAGATCGTCGGCACCGTTACGGTTACCCGTGAGGGGGAAACGGTAGCAGAGTATCCCGTGCGCGCGGCGGCGGAAGTGCCGAAGCTGAGTTTCGGGATTTGCTTATTGCGACTGTTTGCGGCATTATCTGCCTAATTTCCACACCGGTCAGCGTGCTGACCGGTGTTTATTTGTAAAAAATTCATAAAAAAATATGCGGTTTCGGTTGCAATCGGAGCGGATATATTGTACAATATAATCAATAAAGAAAGACGGAGGCATCTTAAGTATGGCAGTTACCTTTGAAACGCGTTATCTTACCGATTTTGTACGTGACCATGAACTGCAGGCAATGCAAGCGCAAGTCACTGCGGCGCATGAGATGCTTCATGCGGGAAGCGGCCTTGGGAACGATTTTCTCGGCTGGCTGACATTACCCACCGATTATGATAAAGAAGAGTTTGCTCGCATTCAGGCGGCAGCCGAGCGTATTAAAAACGATACCGACGTGTTTATCGTGATCGGTATCGGCGGTTCGTATCTCGGCGCTCGCGCAGTGATCGAATTCTTGAAATCCCCTTTGTATAACAACTTGAAGAAAGATACCCCCGACGTGTACTTTGCGGGCAAGAGCATCAGCGCTTCGGAATTGTCGGAGCTTCTCAGCTTGTGCGAAGGTCGCCGTGTGTCGGTCAACGTGATCTCCAAATCCGGTACTACCACGGAGCCGGCAATCGCGTTTCGCGTATTCCGTGAGTATTTAGAAAATACCGTTGGTGTGGAGGAAGCCCGCCGTCGCATCTACGTAACGACTGACAAAGCCAAAGGCACGCTTAAAGGGCTTGCCGATCGCGAGGGGTATGAAACCTTCGTTGTGCCGGACGATGTGGGCGGTCGTTTCTCGGTGCTTACCGCTGTCGGCTTGTTGCCCATCGCGGTAGCCGGTTGTGATATTGCGGCGCTTATGGCGGGTGCCGCCAAGGCGCAAAACGCCTTGTGCGAGACCGATCTTACCAAAAACGATTGCTATAAATACGCCGCCATGCGTAACATCCTGTTGCGCAAAGGCCGTGCGGTAGAACTCATGGTCAGTTATGAACCGCGCTATGCCATGATGTCCGAGTGGTGGAAGCAGTTGTACGGTGAGAGTGAAGGTAAAGATGGAAAGGGCTTGTTCCCGGCATCCGTTATCTTCTCCACCGATCTGCATTCGCTCGGTCAGTTCGTGCAGGACGGCTCCGACATTTTGGCGGAAACCGTGGTCGTGATCGACGAATCCCCCGTCACGATGACCATCAAGGAAGATGCCGAGAACGTGGACGGCCTCAATTTCCTTGCCGGCCGCACGATGGCACAGATCAATCAAAAGGCGTTTGAGGGCACCATTTTAGCACATACCGACGGCGGCACGCCGAACATGGTGCTTCACGTCCCCTCGGTATGCGAAGAAGAACTCGGTTATCTCGTGTATTTCTTCGAGAAAGCGTGTGCGATCTCCGGTTATATGCTGGGTGTCAATCCGTTCAACCAACCGGGTGTGGAGGAATATAAGAAAAACATGTTTGCGTTGCTCGGTAAACCGGGTTACGAAGACCAAAAGGCAGTGCTCGAGCAACGGCTCGGCAAGTAAAAAACGGTAACGACCGTGTCAAGCGGTTAATATATACTGGGAGGAATTCTAATGATCACTTTAATCCTCGGAAGAAAAGGTTCCGGCAAAACCAAGCGGCTGATCGACATGTGCAACGAAGCCATGGCACAGTCCAAAGG
>JAFSGO010000069.1 GCA_017440765.1 Clostridia bacterium | reverse complement strand
CGGCTTATCACCACAATATCACCACGCTCCGGAGTGTACGGTAAACATGAGAGAATCAGCCGTTCTCCGTCATGCAGAGTGGTTTCCATAGAAGTACCGTCCACGTTCACCAAACGAAACAAAAAGGTGAAGATCAGTGTGATGGCTATCAACGCCGTTGTGATGATCTCAACCCATTCATACAAACCGGCATATCGCTTTACTTTTGTTTCCATACTCATCCCTCCACCGGTTGTTCTAACGTAATGCGGCCGAGCTTTTGACCGCGGAATTCATCGAGCAACATTACAGACGCACGCAAGGTATCCACCTCACCACCTGAAATCAGCATCCCGCGTTTGCGCCCGATCTGCTGCAACAGTTCCCACCGATCCTCGCTCAGCGGCTCGGTCAGTTTATACCGACTGCGCAGGCAATCCTCATAATCGGTTGCCAAAATATCCAAAAGCCCCACGGCCAGCTCTTCGCTGTCCAATATTTCATCACGAATAGCACCGGTATACGCCAAATGCTGTGCCACGGTTTGATCCTCAAACTTCGGCCACAGAATACCCGGTGTGTCCAACAGTTGCGCACCGCTGTCAATGACAAACCATTGCTGATTGCGGGTAACACCGGGGCGATCCTCCACTTTGGCTTTGCCGCCGCGCGCCATACGGTTGATAAACGAGGATTTCCCCGAATTGGGAATACCAACGACCATCGCACGAATCGGGCGTTTGATCATACCCTTTTCCGCCCAAGCAGCAAGTTTATCCTTTAACACCTCGCGCATCAACGGGACGAATTGATTGATTCCCTTACCGCTCTTGCAATCCACAGCGATAGCGGGAATATGATGATCGGAATAATACTTCAGCCAGCACTTCGTTGCCGCTTCGTCCGCGATATCCGCTTTGTTGAGGATCAGCAAACGCGGCTTTTTAGCCACCAACGAATCAAGATCGGGATTGCGGCTGCTGATCGGAATACGTGCATCCACTACTTCGACCACAATATCCACCTGCGGTAACATTTCCGTAATTTTACGTTTTGTTCGGGTCATGTGACCCGGAAACCATTGAATGGACTGATCCATGCCGATCCTCCTTTCCAAATATGCAAAAAGAGGAGAAAATCCAACGATTTCCTCCCCCTCTTTGTCAGCTTATTTAATCAGCTCTTTGACCTTCGCGGCCTTACCCACGCGATCACGCAGATAGTACAGCTTGCTTCTGCGAACCTTACCGTAACGGACGACTTTCACAGCCGCAACGTTGGGGGAATGCAGCGGGAACACACGCTCCACGCCAACACCGTAGGACACGCGACGAACGGTAAAGGTTTCCGAAACGCCGCTGCCTTTCTTGGCAATAACCGTACCTTCAAACGCCTGAATTCTTTCGCGATCACCTTCGCGGATCTTCACGTCCACGCGAACGGTATCACCGATCGAGAACTCGGGTGCTGCCTCTTTTACGCTGTCAGCAGCAATGATTTTCAAAGCATCCATGATAAAATCCTCCTTGATAGTTTCCGGAGTTCATGCCCAATCGGCTGACAGCGCGATGGCAGCGGAACGCCTGCTCTAATGTATTAGCATTAGTCCCCGTTTCGCATGGATTCACGAAACGGATTCCAAAGACCAACCTATTATAGTACACTCGTATGCAAAATGCAAGTCTTTTTTTAAATATTTTTAGCCAAAAATTTCGCCGTCTTTATCCAGCACCGCTAACCGACGTACAGTGTATACGAGCGGTGCTTTCTCGTCTACCTTTTCCAACGCTGTCATGACCAATGACGGATTCACGGTTTCTGCACTGCTGCACGGCAGAGTAAATTCCAGTACGCAACCGTTTTCCGTTTCGGTGACGGTCGGGTTCGATACCGCCAGTGCCGGCTTTAAGTCAACCGTCTTATAATCTTTTTTCTTGGTACGCTTTTGCACGAGGATCTCATCCTTTTCGAGCAAGGCACGTACCGTATCCGCAGGGCAAGCGATCTCCACGCGATACGTCGCACGGTCTACCTCCCCTGCCTTTTTAACCGCCCACGCGGCACCGATCACTTCAAGGCCCTCCGGCATAACGGCGTTCAACCGTGTTGCCAGTTCGTCAAGATCCATTTCCTGCTCCAGGCGAATATCCATCGTCTCGCGCTCGCCCTCAAAGCCGAGCGAAAGCGGTGATGCAAAGGTCAGATACGGATGACGATTGAAGCCCTCGGTATACCAAATAGGCAATCCCGCCCGCCTCACGGCACGGGTCATAGTGCGGTTGAGGTCAAGATGCGAAATGTACCGCGCTCTGCCGCGCTTGCGGAACGTCACGCGCACGGTGCGAAAATCCTTAACGTCGTTCAACGCAGATCCCTCCCTTAAAGCGAGTCGCGCCGCAATGCGAACATTCTTGACGGCAGTTGGGGGTTGTGGCACTTTCGTGCGCTTTGCGGTTTTCCGCCAGCAAAAACGCTTTCGTAACACCAATATCGAGGTGATCCCACGGAAAGATCTCGTCTTCTGCGCGACGGCGGCACGCGTAAAAATCGGGATCTAAGCCAACCTCGCGGAAAATGTCCATCCACTCGTCGAACTTAAAATGCTCCGACCACGCATCGAGATTGAACCCACGGCGGAACGCTTCCAAGAGCGCTTTGCCGATGCGGCGGTCGCCGCGTGCCAGTATGGCTTCCAAGTAGGACGTTTCGGCATCGTGCCAGCTGAGTGATATTTTTTTGGTCGTAACGGATTCACGCAATACCTTTTGTTTCTCGCGCAGTTGTTCAATGGTATCCTGCGGCTCCCACTGGAACGGTGTAAACGGTTTAGGGACAAAACAGGAAACACTGACCGAAACCGATACACCTTTCCCTTTCGGCTTGTCCGGATTGCGGTAAAAACAATTCACGATCTTTTGACCAAGTTCGTTGATCCCGACGATATCCTCCATCGTTTCGGTGGGCAAGCCCATCATGAAATACAGTTTAACCGACGTCCAACCGCCCGCAAATGCTTTGGCGGCCGTGCCGAGAATTTCATCTTCAGTCAGATTTTTATTGATTGCATCGCGGAGTCGCTGTGTGCCTGCTTCCGGTGCAAAAGTCAACCCGCTGCGGCGCAACACGTTGAGGCGGTTTGCCAGTTCCTCCGAGAAACCGTCCACGCGCAGCGACGGCACCGTAATGTTGGTATGCTCCTTTTCCGCCCAGGATAACAAGCGTTTGAGCAGTTCCTCCAAATGCGTATAGTCGCTGGTGGATAACGAGGAGAGCGAAAACTCCTCGTACCCGCTTGTCTCGCACAGACAACGGCTTTGACGGTCGATGGTATCCACGGATTTTTCACGGACGGGACGATAGATGAAGCCCGCCTGGCAAAAACGGCAACCGCGGATGCAACCACGGAAGATCTCGGTCATGGCGCGATCATGCACAATGTCAATGAACGGGACGACAAAGGATTCGGGGTAATAGGCGGTATCCATGTCGCGAATAATACGTTTACGAACCGTGGCAGGCACACCGTTTTGCGGCGTGATAGAGGCAATCGTGCCGTCCTCGTGATACGTCACGTCATAAAGCGAAGGCACGTACACGCCCTCGATCTGTGCGGCTTCACGTAAAAATGCCGCTTTGGAATATCCGCGTTTTTTGTGTTCGCGGTAGAGTTCCATCAGTTCGAGGTTGACCTCTTCCCCTTCACCGATGATAAACAGGTCAAAGAAATCGGCAAGCGGTTCGGGGTTATAAGCGCAAGGACCGCCCGCCACCACAAGCGGCATATTCTCCCCGCGTTCGCTGCTAAGCAGCGGGATACCGGCGAGATCCAACATATTGAGAATGGTGGTATAGCACATCTCATATTGTAAGGTGAAACCGACAAAATCAAACTCACGAATAGGATCGCGGCTTTCCAGCGCAAACAACGGAACGTGATGCTCACGCATGAGCGCTTCCATATCCGTATCCGGTGCGAACACGCGCTCACACCAAAAATCCTCCACGGCGTTTTTAAGACCGTAGAGTATTTTCATGCCGAGGTGCGACATACCGACCTCGTACAGATCCGGAAAACAAAACGCAAAGCGCACGTTCACCTTGCTTTTGTCTTTCACAACACTGTTGAGTTCCCCGCCGGTATACCGCGCGGGTTTTTGCACCTTGTCGAACAGTTGCTCCAACGTTACTGACATGGGTATCCTCCCGAAACATAAGTTACTACCAGTATACCGCAACTTTCGAGGATTTTCAATGCTTCTCTTTGAAGAAAAGCAATAAAAGCAAATACCCACTCATGACGAGCAGTGAAAAATTATGGGTTTCGGATAACAGCAACCAAAATCCAACAACCGCAAGCGGAAAAATGACAGCCAGAGATACCGCACGCGCGATGCGCACCGCTCTTTCTTCGGGCATCTGCGCACACAAAAGCGCATACAACGCTTCGCCGCCGTCGAGCGACGATACCGGCAACAGGTTAAACAGCGCAAGTCCCGCGTGGATAGCCGCCGCAATCGGTTGATGAAGACACCAAAACAGTGTAAAGCAAAATACGTTTACAACCGGACCCGCCAACGATACGAGTGCCTGAGAGCGGTAACCGAGATAATAGCCGCGATCACGTTCCACACAGATGCCGAAGATGCCCACTGTCACGCGGCTCGGGCGGTCGCGAACAATGAGCATCGCAAGTGCGTGTCCCGCCTCGTGCAAGAACGAGGCAAAGAGACAAAGCAGTATGAAGTTGCTGTTATCAAAGGACATCAGGACGATGACCGCCGCGGGAAATAGCAAGCTCAACCGAAAGGTAATACCGCGCCACGTTTTCTCAAGCATCGCCGTTCTCCAGCCATGAGGATACCGCATCAGCAATGCCGTTATCGGTGAGGGCGTTGCGGAACGTGGTGCGCAGTTGCTCGTAAAAGCTGCCGCCGATCAACCGCACGATAAGCGCAACCAGCAGAACAACACCGCACACCGCACTCTGCCAAACAAGCAGGGTCCCGCCTGCGCTTTTTTTCGGTTTAGGGTGTTGTTCTGCCATGCTAACGTCTCCTTTATACGATAATACAGATTAAGCCGTTACAGCCCTCGTTAATGATCCGCTCGACCGTTTCTTTAAGTTTGAGTCGCGCATCACCCGGCATACGGTACAATTTGTTGTGCAACCCTTCGTTGACAAGGCCGTAAAGCGACGTGCCGAAAATGTTGGATTCCCAGATCTTAGACGGGTCTTCCTCAAATTCACGCAATAGATAATTGACCAATTCTTCCGATTGCTTTTCGGAGCCGACGATCGGCGCGACCTCGGTGGTGATATCCGCTTTCATCATGTGAATCGATGGCGCCGTCGCGCGCAGACGAATGCCATAGCGGCCGCTTTGTTTAATGATCTCGGGTTCTTCCAGTGACATCTCATCAAGGGCGGGCATGACGATACCATAGCCGGTGTTTTCTACCTGGTCGAGTGCCGCTTTGATCTTATCGTATTTCTTGCGGATACTGCTGAGTTCCGTCATTGAACGCATCAGATCACCCTCGTCGGATACCGTGATCCCCGTGACTTCGCCGAGCACACGGTAGAACAGATCGGGTTTGACAGCGATCTGCACCACGCCGCTTCCGCTGCCAAGCTGAATGCTGTTAAGCGTGCTGCTGCTGATATATTCGCAAGAGTCCATTCCTTGTTGCAGATCGTTGAGTTGACGGATCTTTTGAACACCGCCAACCGACTGTTTGATGCTATCCATGATACTGCGGCGAACGGGGTGCGTATGATCGAGTTCCATCACCCAAGACGGCAGACGGAAACCAATCTCGTGCACCGGAAATTCAAACAAAATGGTTTCTAAAATGCCGCAAATATCGGCTTCTCCGATCTCCAAACAGTTGACCGGACGCACCGGCACACCGTATTTTTCGCTGAGCGACGCACACAACATTTGTGTCTGTTCGCTATGCGGCTCTGTCGTATTTAAAAGCACGGCAAACGGTTTGTTAAGCTCCTGTAATTCACGGATAACGCGTTCTTCCGCCTCGGCATATTCCTCACGCGGGATCTCGGTAATACTGCCGTCGGTAGTAATTACAAGACCAATGGTGGAGTGCTCGGATATGACTTTTTGCGTACCGACCTCTGCCGCCATATTAAACGGCACTTCTTCGTCAAACCACGGCGTTTTCACCATGCGGGGCGCGTTTTCTTCGATATAACCCAGCGCAGAGGGAACAACGTAACCGACGCAGTCGATCATGCGCACGTTCATGTTTGCCGCACCGCTGACGCTGATATTCACCGCTTGCTCAGGAATAAATTTCGGCTCGGTGGTCATAATGGTGCGCCCCGCAGACGATTGCGGGAGTTCGTCGATCGCACGCTCACGGCTGTATTCGCCGTCGATATTCGGTAATACCAGGGTATCCATAAACTGTTTGATAAAGGTGGATTTGCCGGTGCG
>JAFSGO010000068.1 GCA_017440765.1 Clostridia bacterium | reverse complement strand
GGCACCATTTTGCAGTAGCACGTCCGCCTCGTCGAGCGCCGCGCGTTCGGCAGGGGAAAGTTGATAATCGTGCAAACAACCCGCCTGCGGGCGGGTAAGGCAGGAGACCGTGACACCCTCGCACGTACCGACCACGTTCAACGCCGCGGTATACAGCGGATAAAAGCTCGCCATCACCGACAGCTCGTCGGTCTTTTCGGGGGCTTTTACGCCAAACACGGCGGTTATTCCCAATGAAACGATCGTAATAATGCAAAGCAGGATCGCCACTTTACCGTATCGTGTCTTCACAGTCTCCCTCCCTTCCGTTTATTTAATAAAATGGTACGGCTTTCCACGGGACTTGTCAAGAAAATTCTTGTCAGATGAGCAAAAGTGCTGTATACTTGTATTAAATATGGAACGAAGGGGGAGAGCGTATGAACTGGACGTTACCGGACGGCTCGGTTTTTGCAGGCAATTCGGCAGCAAAAGCGTTGCTTTCCTCCCGACTGGATGCCGGTGCGTTTCCGCATGCCATTCTCCTGGAAGGACCGAAGGGCAGCGGCCGTCGCACTCTGGCACGGCAGCTCGCCGCGGCGGCGGTGTGCCGTTCCGGCAGCGAAAAGCCCTGCGGAACCTGCCCCGCTTGTCACAAGGCGTTTTCGGGAAATCATCCCGACATTACCGAGATCGGCGGCGGGGGAGAAGCGCGTTCGTTCCATATTGACGTGGTACGCGAACTGCGTGAAGAGGTCTACGTGCGACCGAACGAAGCGGCGGTGCGCGTCTTCATTCTGTGTGACGTGCAAAACATGACCGAGCAAGCGCAAAACTCGTTGCTCAAGGTGTTGGAAGAACCGCCCGCACACGTGCGCTTTATTCTGACCTGCGAACAACGTTCCCAACTGCTTGAAACCGTGCGTTCGCGCGTCTTTGCCGTACCGCTTGGCGCTGTATCCGTGGAGGAGGCGGTCGCCGTATTGCGCCGTCGGTTACCAAGCACGACCGAGGATGAACTTTCCCGCGCCGCATCGCTGTGGGGCGGCATCATCGGACAAGCATTGGACGGGTTGTCAGACGGCTCGTACAAGGAAATTTTGGAACTGTTGCCGTCCATCGCCTCTGCCGTTACCGCTCCTACGGAGCTGTCGTTGCTCACCGCCACGGCACCGCTCGAAAAGCAAAAAGACCGCGTCACGGCAGTGCTCAGCGGGCTCAAGCTGATTTTCCGCGATGCATTGGTTGCGAAATTCAATCACACGGCACTTTTGGGGACGTCCCCCGAAACGGCCAAGGCACTTTCGCGGTCGCTGACTCGCACACAGCTGTTAGCGCTGATCGGGGTAATCGAGGAGTTGCAAACGGCACGGTTCTTCAACATGAACCACACGTTATTTCTAACCATTCTCTGCGCGCGGCTCAGACGCGCCGCAGGACGATAGGAGAGAATCACTATGACCAATATCATCGGTGTTCGCTTTAAGAACATGGGAAAAGTGTATTATTTCGCCTCCGCGGGTCACACCTTCCGCAAGGGCGATCACGCCATCGTGGAAACCTCCCGCGGTCTGGAGTGCGGCGAGGTCGTGATGGAAAACCGCGACATGGAGGATTCCGAGATCATTCAACCGCTCAAAGCGGTGGTTCGGCCCGCAACGGCAGACGACGTGCGTCACGCCAAAGAAAACGCCGAAAAGGAAGAGCAGGCGCTTAAATTGTGCGAAGAGCGCATCGCGGCACACAAACTGGACATGAAACTCATCAGCGCGGAATATGCGTTTGATAATTCCAAAATTCTCTTTTATTTCACCGCCGAAGGTCGCGTGGATTTCCGCAACCTCGTCAAGGATCTTGCGGGCTTGTTCCACACCCGCATCGAACTGCGGCAGATCGGCGTGCGTGACGAAGCGAAAATGCTGGGTGGACTCGGCATCTGCGGCAGACCGCTGTGCTGTGCGCAGTTTCTGCCCGATTTTCAACCCGTATCCATCAAAATGGCAAAGGAGCAGGGCTTGTCCCTCAATCCTACCAAAATTTCCGGCTCATGCGGCAGACTCATGTGCTGCTTAAAGTATGAGCAGGATACCTATTCTTCACTCATCAAGGTAACCCCCAAACAAGGCGCCCTGGTCAACACCCCCGAGGGGCGCGGCACGGTGGTTGAAGTCAACATCCTTTCGGGCAACTTGAAAGTGCGTTTGGAAAAAGCACCGGATTCGCCGCCCATCTCACTGCACCGTGACGACATCAAAGTCATCAAGGACGGCAAAAACAACAAACCCGAGAAAAAAGAACAAGAAGAGTTACAGGAGCTTGAATAACAATGGAATTGTATGTGATAGCCGCCCTGCTGGTGCTGGTGATCGTCCTGCAGATCTTGTTGCTTGTCCGCAAGCCCAAAAGCGATTCCCGCGAACACCTGGAGGAATCGGAACGGCGCCTGCGCGACGAAGTGCGCAGTACCCGTCAGGAACTCAGCGGTGCCTTAAAGGAAATGAATCAAACTATTACCGAGGGGCAAAAGGAATCCTTAAAGGTCTCCGGTGAACATCAAGAAAAATTAAACGCCACCCTTACCACCGCTGTGCGCGGGTTGCAGGAAAGTAACGAGAAAAAACTCGATCAAATGCGGGAAACGGTGGATGAAAAACTGCAAAGCACCCTGACAAAGCGCCTGGATTCCAGCTTTAAGACGGTCGGCGAGCAATTACAAAGCGTGTATAAGTCGCTTGGCGAAATGAAAGAACTGGCAAGCGGTGTCAGCGATCTGCAACGCGTACTCACAAACGTGAAAGCGCGTGGTACCTGGGCAGAAGTCCAGCTCGGCAATATTTTGGAGCAAACGCTCACCGCCGAACAGTATGCACAAAACGTCTCCATTCGCGGCAACCGCGAGCAAGTGGAATTTGCCGTCAAGATCCCGTCGCGCGACGAGGACGGCACCTATATCTGGCTGCCCATCGACTCCAAATTCCCGCAAGAAGATTATGCGCGCTTGGTAGATGCCGCCGAAAAAGCCGATAAAGAGGCGGCGGAAGCGGCAACCAAGGCGCTCGAGCGCACCATTCGCAACGAAGCAAAAACCATCGCCGACTTGTACATTGACGTGCCGAAAACCACCGATTTTGCCATCATGTTCTTGCCGACCGAGGGTTTATATGCCGAAATTTTGCGCCGCCCGGGGTTGGCAGAAGAATTGCAGAACAAATACCGCATCATGGTGTGCGGTCCCACCACCATCACCGCGTTTCTCAACACCTTGCGCATCGGCTTCCGCACGATAGCACTCGATAAGCGCGCCGCCGAGGTCTGGAAAGTGCTCGGTGCCGTAAAAACACAGTACGGAAAATTTGAAGAGTTGCTTGAAAAAGCCAAGAAAAAGGTGGACGAGGCCGGCAACGTTCTCGACAATGCTCGCAAACGCAACAACACCATTCTACGCAATCTGCGCGACGTGGAAGAATTAGAAGCCAACGAGGCCGACGACCTCCTCGCCCTGCCAAGCATCCAAACAGAAGAATAACCCTTGCAAACAACAAAGCCCCCGCTCTTTTGAGCGGGGGCTTTTCCTTAGTTTTCTGCCGTTGTTAAACCATCCACAAATTGTTTCGCGGCGCGGGCGGAACGACCGCCTTTATCCAGCGCAAACCGTTCGGCAAGCAGCGCCAATTCATCGGGGTCGTACTGAAGCCCGCGCTCGGCGGCCAAATGCTGTACGATATCGAGGTAGGTCTGCTTATTCGGCTTTTGGAACGTAATGTGGATACCAAAGCGCGCCGACAGCGAGATGATCTCCTGCATGGTATCGTTGCGGTGAATATCGTCACCGTCACGGTCGGAAAAGGTCTCTTTCACCAGGTGGCGGCGGTTACTGGTGGCATATACCACCACGTTCTGCGCTTTGGTGGAAACCGAGCCCTCCAAAATGGCCTTGAGCGCGCTGAAATTATCGTCGTCCTTTTGGAACGACAGATCGTCGATGAACAGAATGAATTTCAGCGGATTACTGCTCAGCGAATCCAGTATGGACGGAATCGCGTGCAGCTGCTCCTTGCGCACCTCTAAAATGCGCAGGCCGCGGTCGTGCAATTCGTTGACCACCGCTTTCACGGTGGAGGATTTGCCGGTACCCGCATCACCCGTGAGCAAAATGTTCGCGGCGGGCTTGCCCTCGAGCAGCGCCACTGTGTTATCCACGATGATCTGCTTTTCGCGCTCGTAATCCACAAGCGAAGACAGCCGCGTGCGATCGGGATGATACACCGGCACGATCTTATTTTCGGGGCTGACGTAGAACATACGATGCTTCGCGTACATACCGTATCCGTAACGGCCGACGTTGGCACACCGCATGGCGTAATCACCGGCAAGATCGACTTTGCCCACCGGGAACGCCGGCAGGTACCCGCTCCACGCAAGTTCCGCACACAACTCGTCTGCCGTCAGATCGGCAACCGTTTGCAAAATATCGAACTCCGCCTGAGCGCACCGTTCCATCTCGGCAGGCGGCTGCTCGCCTTTGCCGATCAAGCGGATATACGCGTTTTCATCGTCATTGACAAGTCCTTGCACGTACTCAGCAAAGCTCTCGGCACCGGTGTTGTACACCTCGGCGACAAACGCCGCATAGGCGGATACCGCCTCGGCGGTATCCGATGACGGCGTGCCGAGGAAGCGACAAAGTGCCGCGATCACGGGATCGTCAAGCAATGCCCGAAATACGGTCAACGAGTGCAGTTGTACGTATAAAAACCCTGTATTCATCCGTTCAAGATCGCACCTTTCGCGCCGCTGGAAACCAGTGCCGCATAACGTTTGAGATAACCGGAAAGTTCTTTTTTCTTCGGAACAAAATTCTTCATACGCTCGGCGAGCTCCGCGTCATCCACTTTCAGTTCCAGCGTGTTTTCCGGAATGTTGATGCTGATGATATCGCCCTCTTTGACCACACCGATCACACCGCCGGACGCGGCTTCGGGGGAGACGTGACCGATACACGCACCGCGGGTCGCGCCACTGAACCGACCGTCGGTGATCAGCGCCACGCTGTTACCAAGCCCCATACCCATAATGGCAGAGGTGGGGTTGAGCATTTCGCGCATACCGGGGCCGCCCTTCGGGCCCTCGTAGCGGATAACCACCACGTCACCCGGCTTGATCTTGCCGGCGTTGATGGCGGCTTGAGCATCCTCTTCACAATCAAACACACGGGCAGGACCCTCGTGTACGAGCATTTCGGGAAGAACGGCAGAGCGTTTCACCACACTGCCCTCGGGCGCTAAATTGCCCTTGAGCACGGCAATACCACCGGTTGCGGAATAGGGATCTTCCACAGGACGAATGACCGACGGGTCACGATTGACGGCATCGGCAATGTTTTCGCCCATCGTCTGACCGGTAACAGTCAGCGCATCCAGATCCAACAGATCCAGCTTACTGAGCTCTTTGAGAACCGCGTACACGCCGCCCGCTTCGTTGAGATCTTCCATGTAAGTGGGACCTGCCGGTGCCAAATGACACAGGTTGGGGGTCACGGCACTGAGTTCGTTTGCCATTTCCAAACTGAAGTCCACACCGCACTCGTTGGCGATCGCGGGCAAATGAAGCATGGAGTTGGTAGAACAGCCAAGCGCCATATCGGCGATCAAGGCGTTACGGATGGAACGCTCATTCATGATGTCGCGGGGACGGATATTTTGCTTCACCAGTTCCATCACCTGCATACCGGCATGTTTCGCCAGCTCAATGCGCTGCGAATACACCGCTGGGATCGTGCCGTTGCCGCGAAGACCCATGCCGAGCACCTCGGTCAAACAGTTCATGGAGTTTGCGGTATACATACCTGAGCAAGACCCGCAAGTGGGGCAGGTGTTCATTTCGCACACCGTCAGCTGCGCTTCGTCAATCTTACCCGACGAATACGCGCCCACCGCCTCAAACATACTGGAAAGACTGGTCTTCTTGCCGTTCACACGACCTGCCAGCATCGGACCGCCGCTGACAAACACCGTCGGGATGTTTACACGCGCCGCCGCCATCAACAGACCCGGCACGTTTTTATCGCAGTTGGGCACCATCACAACACCGTCAAAGCCGTGGGCGCGAATCATCGCTTCGGTGGAATCCGCGATCAGATCGCGGGTCACCAAAGAATATTTCATGCCCTCGTGGCCCATGGCAATACCGTCGCACACCGCGATCGCGGGGAACACGATCGGTGTACCGCCCGCCATCGCAACGCCGAGTTTTACGGCCTCCACGATCTTATCCAGATTCATGTGCCCCGGTACGATCTCGTTATAGGAGCTGACAACCGCAATGAGCGGACGCGCCTGCTCCTCTTTGGTCAGCCCTAATGCGTGATACAAGCTTCGATGCGGCGCATTTTGGCAACCGTCAACAATTTTTTCTTTTACCATAAAGCAACCCTGCCTTCAATGGAGTAGGCGCAGGATGTCATATCGGCACCCTGCGCACTTTGGTTAGTTATTGATGAGTTTATCCTCGTCGCTCCAGCTGTACAGCTTGCGGATCTCCTCGCCGACAACCTCGGACGGATGCTCAGACGCGAGCTTGCGCATCGCATTGAAATGCACCTGCGAGCCGGCAGACGACATATCGAGCAAGAAATCCTTCGCAAAGGTACCGTCCTGAATATCGGACAGCACTTTCTTCATGGCTTTCTTGGTTTCCTCGGTAATGATCTTCGGACCGGTGATGTAATCGCCGTACTCCGCGGTGTTGGAGATGGAATACCGCATACCGGCAAAACCGCTCTGATAGATGAGATCAACGATGAGCTTCATCTCGTGGATGCACTCGAAATACGCGTTACGCGGATCGTAACCTGCCTCAACCAGCGTTTCAAAACCCGCCTGCATCAGTGCGCAGACGCCGCCGCACAGAACGGCCTGCTCACCGAACAAGTCGGTTTCGGTCTCGGTGCGGAAATTAGTCTCCAGCACACCTGCGCGAGCGCCGCCGATACCGAGCGCATACGCCAGACCGATCTCGAGCGCATCGCCGGTCGCATCCTGCTCGACAGCGATCAAGCAAGGAACGCCTTTACCCACCTGGTACTCGCTGCGAACGGTATGACCGGGGCCTTTGGGCGCCACCATGATAACGTTGACATTTTTCGGGGGCTTGATGCAGCCGAAGTGAATGTTAAAGCCGTGTGCAAACGCGAGAGTTTTGCCCTCGGTCAGATTCGGCTCAATGCTCTCTTTGTAAAGTTGTGCCTGCTTCTCGTCGTTGATGAGGATCATGATGACGTCGGCCACTTTTGCCGCTTCGGCGGAAGTCATGACTTTAAGCCCTTGTGCCTCGGCTTTCGCCCAGCTCTTGCTGCCCTCGTACAGACCGACGACCACGTTCACACCGCTGTCTTTGAGGTTGAGCGCGTGCGCGTGACCCTGCGAGCCGTAACCGATGATAGCAACGGTCTTACCTGCGAGCTTTTGCAGATCACAATCCTGCTGATAAAAGATTCTGTTCATAGTGTATTACCTCTTTCTTATAAATTCGTTACTCGTTGAATGGTGACCGCACCGCGTTCTAGCGACACGACACCTGTGCGACAAATTTCCAAAATGGTGAAATCCTTCATCAGATCGAGGAAATTATCGATCTTGCGGCTATCACCGACCATTTGGATGATCATGGCATCCTTGGTATAGTCCACGATCTTTCCTTCGTACGCGTCCGAGGCGGCGCGGATCTCGCTTTGGTTCTCCGGCGAATGCTCCACTTTGATCAGTAGGAGCTCGCGGCTGACGGTTTCCAGCGGATCCAACTCCACAACGGAACGCACGTCCGGCAATTTATACAGTTGATTGATCAACTGCTGTTTGCTGATCTCGTCACCCTCCGACTGAACGGTGATGCGGGAAAAATCCGTCGATTCGGTCTCGCTCACGGTCAGCGAACTGATGTTAAACTGACGGCGACGGAACATACTGGTAACTCGGTTCAGGACACCGAACTGGTTGTTGACCAAAATGGCTACGGTAAATCGATTCATCTCAGTCACCCATCCTTACTATAATATCGTCCATCGATCCGCCGGGCGGCAGCATCGGGAGAACGAATTCATCTTTATCTATGAAACATTCCACAACACACGGTCCGTTTGTGGAAAACGCCTCGCCGAGGGCGGCATCCAGCTCGTCCAACGTAGTAGCACGCAATCCCTTAGCACCGAACGCTTCCGCCAATTTCACAAAATCGGTTTTGCGATCCAGCACCGTGTTGGAATAATGCTTATCAAAGAACAACGTTTGCCACTGACGCACCATACCGAGCACGCCGTTGTTAAGCAACAACACCACAAGCGGCACGTTTTCCGACACCGCGGTAGCAAGCTCGTTTAAGCACATGCCGAAGCTGCCGTCGCCGGTCACCAAGACCGTGTGTTCATCGGTGCCCATCTGCGCACCGATCGCGGCACCCATACCGAAGCCCATCGTACCGAGACCGCCGCTGGAAATAAACCGACGGTCGTGCTTGAATTTCGCGTGCTGTGCCGTCCACATCTGATGCTGTCCCACGTCGGTGGCAACCGGTGTGTTCTCGCCCAAATGACGGTTAAGCACGTTGAGCACCGCGCGGGGCGTCATACCCTCGCGATTATCAGCACTCTCCGTCTCTTCGCGGCGAAGCTGTGCGATCTTCTCCTGCCATTTCGGCCGTTCCTGCTTGTCAAGCAACGGCAACAGCTTTTGCAACGTCTTTTTCACGTCGCCGCGAAGCCCGTGGGCCGCGTTGATCGTCTTGGAAAGCTCCGCGCCGTCAATATCGATATGTACGATCTTCGCGCCTTTGGCAAACTTCGCACGGTTGCCCGTCACGCGGTCGTTGAAACGAACGCCCAGCGCGATAATGCAATCCGCCTTGTGCATCGCCATGGAACACGCGTAATGACCGTGCATGCCCTGCATACCGAGGAAGCGCGGATGATCGGTCGGCACGCCCGAAATACCCATCATGGAGCATCCGATCGGCGCATCGATCTTGTCGGCAAGTGTCAACAATTCTTCTTTTGCCTCGCCGGCCATCAACCCGCCGCCAAAATACACGAACGGACGCTTCGCCTCGTTAATGCACGCCGCCGCTTGTTCAATGCGAACGTCCTTTGCGGCTTGCTTTTCATCGGGCTGTACCGGCGGCTGTGGCTCGTACTCGCACGTGGCGATCTGCACATCCTTCGGCACGTCGATCAGCACCGGACCCGGACGACCCGATTGCGCCAAACGGAACGCATCCCGAATGGTATCCGCCAAGTTTTCCACCGATCCCACAAAATAGTTGTGTTTGGTGATCGGCAGCGTGATACCGGTAATATCAATTTCCTGGAAACTATCGGTGCCGATACCGGAACTCGGCACATTGCCGGTGATGGCAACGATCGGCACGGAATCCAAGTACGCGGTCGCAATACCCGTTACCAGATTCGTAGCCCCGGGACCGGAGGTGGCGATCACCACACCGACCTTACCGGTCGCACGCGCATAGCCGTCGGCGGCGTGTGCCGCGCCCTGCTCATGCGCCGTCAACACGTGCTTCAATTCGTCTTGATATTTATAAAGAGAATCGTACACGTTGATGATCTGACCGCCGGGGTATCCGAACACGACGTCGCAGCCCTGCTCAATGAGAGTGCGCACGATAATATCGGAGCCGGACAACTTCATCGTATCAATCCTTTCTCATATTTTCCAAGATCTGCCGTCCCATTTCGGCACAACCGATCTTCTTACAGCCGTCGGAATAAATATCCGCCGTGCGGTATCCCGCATCCAGCACCGCCGAAACCGCCCGCTCAATGCAGTCGGCTTCCGCCGGCATATCGAAGCTGAAGCGCAGCATCATCGCCGCCGAAAGGATCGTACCGATGGGGTTTGCCAGATCCATGCCGGCAATGTCCGGCGCCGAGCCGTGGATCGGCTCGTACAAGCCGTTGCTTGAAGCACCCAGACTTGACGACGGGATCATACCGATGGACCCCGTAATCATCGATGCCTCGTCCGACAAAATATCACCAAACATATTCTCGGTAACCACCACGTCGAACTGCGACGGATTTTTTACGATCTGCATCGCACAGTTATCCACCAACATGTCCGAAAGTTCCACGTCGGGATATTCCTCGGCAAGGCGGTGCATGACCGCTTTCCACAAACGGCTGGAATCCAGCACGTTGCTCTTTTCCACCGAGCACAGCTTGCCCGAACGCTTGCGCGCCGTTTCGAATCCGATACGGCCGATACGCGCGATCTCGCTCTCGCTATATTGTAATATGTCTACGGCGTTCTTTTCACCATCTACCACTTCGGTGGTATGACTGCCGAAATAAATACCGCCGATCAACTCGCGCACGATAATAAAATCAATACCTTTTTCGACGATCTCGGCTTTGAGCGGCGAGGCATCGGCAAGCTGCGGCCAGATCTTCGCGGGGCGGTTGTTGGAATACACGCCCATGCCCGCGCGCAAACGCAAGAGTCCCTTTTCGGGGCGCTTGTCACCGGGGACGTCGTTCCATTTCGGACCGCCGACCGCACCGAGCAGCACGCTGTCTGCCGCAACACATTTTTGGAGCATTTCGGCCGGCAACGGATCGCCCCATTTATCAATAGCGACACCGCCCATATCCACATCCGTATAGGTAAACGTATGACCGTACAGCTCACCGATCTTATTCAGCACGAGCAACGCTTGCTCGACGATCTCGGGACCGATTCCGTCACCACGGATGACTGCAATATTCTTCTGCATTGAAATCACGCTTCTTTCAAGGAGGCAAGCAAACCGCCTTTTTGAATGATATTCTGAATGAACGGCGGGAACGGCTCTGCCTGATACTGCTTGCCGGTAGTCACATTATAAATGATGCCGGTGTCAAAATCAACGCTGACTTCATCACCCGAAGAAATTTCCTCCGCCGCCTGCTCACATTCCAAAATAGCAAGCCCGATATTGATGGCGTTGCGGTAGAAAATACGCGCAAAACTCTTGGCAATAACACAACCGGTGCCGCAGGTCTTAATAACCAGCGGCGCGTGCTCACGCGATGAGCCGCAACCGAAGTTCCAACCCGCCACCATAATGTCTCCCGCCTTGACCTTACCGACAAATTCGGTGTCAATATCCTCCATACAATGCTTCGCGAGTTCCCTCGCATCAGAGGTGTTGAGATACCGCGCGGGGATGATGACGTCGGTATCCACGTTATCGGGATATTTAAAAACAGTTCCTTGTGTTTTCATCACTTATACCCCTTTCGGCTCGGTAATATATCCGGTCAATGCACTGGCGGCCGCCGTGGCGGGGCTTGCCAGATACACTTCACTGTCCACGTGACCCATACGCCCGACAAAGTTGCGGTTGGTGGTGGCAATACACCGCTCACCTGCGGCAAGAATTCCCATATATCCGCCAAGGCAAGGGCCGCAGGTCGGGGTGGAAACCACCGCGCCCGCATCGATAAACGCCGTGACGTAGCCACGCTCCACGCACTCACGCATGATCTGCATGGTGGCGGGAATGATGATGCAACGTACGCCGTCGGCGATCTTCTTACCGTTCAGCACGCGGTACGCCGTTTCCATATCCTCCATACGACCGTTGGTGCAGCTGCCGATCACAACCTGATCGATCTTAATATCCGAAAGCTCGCTCGCCGCCTTGGTATTTTCCGGCAAATGCGGACAGCTGACAGTGGGCACCATTGCGGACAGATCGATCTCGATCGTCTGCTCGTACACGGCATCCGCGTCGGCCGTATACTCTACGGGCTGACGCTCACAGCGACCCTTCATGTATTCACGCGTGGTGTCGTCCACGGGGAAGATGCCGTTTTTCGCGCCCGCTTCGATCGCCATGTTGCAGATGCACAGACGGTCGTCCATCGACAGCGAAGCGACGCCCTCTCCGGTGAACTCCATACTGCGATACAGCGCACCGTCCACGCCGATCTGACCGATAATATATAGGATCACGTCTTTACCGCTGCAATTAGCGGGCAATTTACCCTTTAACTCAATGCGAATCGCGGCAGGCACCTTAAACCACGCCATGCCCGTCGCCATACCGGCGGCCATATCGGTACTGCCGACACCTGTGGAAAACGCGCCGAGCGCGCCGTAGGTGCAGG
>JAFSGO010000067.1 GCA_017440765.1 Clostridia bacterium | reverse complement strand
CTGTTAACGCAACAAATCAGTGATATTCTGTATGCCCTGCGCAAGGCCAGAAATAACGCCGTTCATAATAATGCTTCCTCGGTGGACGATGCTAAGACCTTGCTTGAAATGGCATTTAACCTTGCCGCTTGGTTTATGGAAGTTTACGGCGAGTGGGATTTTAAGGCCCCGACCTTTGTTATGCCCGAGGAAAAGGCAATCCCCGATTATGAAGCCATTATCAAAGAGCAGGAAGAGCGCATTGCCGCTTTGACGGCTCAGGTTAATACCCCCGTTAAGACTGCCGCCTCTGAAAAGAGCAAAAAGGAACGCGCCGAGAAAGCGGAAACCGTTTCGGAGAGCATGGATCTTTCCGAGGCACAGACCCGCTATCTCATTGACGAACAGCTCCGCCGCTTCGGCTGGGAGGCTGACACAAACGAATACCGCTACTCCAAAGGCACCCGTCCCCAAAAGGGCAGGAACCTTGCCATTGCCGAATGGCCTACGGACACCGCAGACGGACGCACCGGCTATGCCGATTATGCGCTGTTTGTCGGTCTTAAACTCGTGGCAATCGTAGAAGCCAAGAAAGCCGCAACCGATATCCCCGGTGTGCTGGATTTTCAGTGCAAGTCATACGCAAAGCATATTAAATCTGCTCATAAGGAATATGTCATCAATCATTGGGGCTCGTATAAGGTTCCCTTTATCTTCGCCACCAACGGTAGAAAATATCTGAAACAGATTGAAACAAAATCCGGCATCTGGTTCCAGGATCTCCGTATCCGTTCCAACGCCCCTAAAGCCCTGCAGGGCTGGATCAGTCCCCAGGGCATTATGGAAATGCTGGAAAAGGACGTTGAAGCGGCTAACGATACCCTGCGCAGCACTCCTTACGACCTGTTGCGTGATCCCGATGGTCTTAATCTGCGTAAATATCAGATCCGTGCTATCGAGGCTGCCGAAAACGCTATTATGAAAGGTCAGCAGTCCGTGCTGCTTTCGATGGCTACCGGCACAGGTAAAACCCGTACCATTCTCGGCCTTATCTACCGCCTTATCAAAGCCAAACGCTTTAAGCGTGTTCTGTTCCTTGTTGACCGTATTTCTCTCGGTGAACAGGCAGAGGACGTATGCCGTGAGGTAAAGATCGAGGACCTGATGACTCTTGATAATATTTTCACCGTCAAAGGCCTTACCGAAAAGGAAATTGACCGTGAAACCAAGATACATATTTCAACGGTGCAGAGCCTTGTCGCCCGCGTATTCTCTCCCGAAAGCGACGACCTGCTCTCCGTTACCGCCTACGATTTAATTGTGGTGGATGAAGCGCACAGGGGCTATATCCTTGACCGTGATATGAGCGACAGCGAAATGCTCTATCGCAATCAGGCGGAATATATCAGCCGTTACCGTGCCGTCATTGATTATTTCGATGCCGTCAAGGTGGCTCTTACCGCCACGCCCGCATTGCATACGACTGAAATTTTCGGCAAGCCCGTATTCAATTACAGCTACCGAGAAGCCGTTGTGGACGGGTATCTCATCGACCACGATGCACCCCATAACATCCGCACGAAGCTGCGTGTAGAGGGTATCAAATACGATAAGGGCGAACAGCTTGCTATCTATGACCCCGTAACCGGCGACGTGGTAAACAGTGATGAACTGGAAGACGAAATGAAGTTTGAAATTGACACCTTCAACCGTCAGGTCATCACCGAAAACTTTAACCGCACCGTTCTGAATGAAATCGCTTGGGACTTAAATCCCGACGGCTTGGGCAAAACGCTGATTTATGCCGTCAACGATAACCACGCCAATATGATCGTGGCAATCCTCAAAGAGATCTATGCCGCAGGCGGCGTGGATACCGACGTGGTAATGAAAATTACAGGCAAATTAGCAGACGGCAATAAAAAACAGATCTCCGAGGCAATCAAGCGTTTTAAGAACGAAGCCTACCCGAAGATTGTCGTTACCGTTGATTTGCTGGCAACGGGCATTGACGTTCCCGAAATTACCAACCTTGTCTTTATGCGCCGCATTAAATCCCGTATCCTCTTTGAACAGATGCTGGGCCGTGCGACCAGACCTTGCCCTGCAATCTTCAAATCCCACTTTGAGATTTATGACCCTGTGGGCGTGTATGAATCCTTGCAGGACGTCAGCACAATGAAACCCATTGTTGTCAATCCCAGCGTTTCCTTTGAAAACCTGCTGGACGGCTTGCAGGCAGCCGAGAGCGAAGAACAACTGGCTTATCAGATCAGCCAGATCGTTGCCAAGCTCCACCGCCGTCAGCGTAATATGCCCGATAGCATTATTGAGCAGTTTAAGTATTTTGCAGGCGGTAAAGAGCCGAGGGAATACGCACAATTTATTACCGGCAGTAAGATTCCCGATGCCAAGAAAGCTCTGCTTTCCTGCAAGGATGCCTTTACCATGCTGGATCGTGACCATACGCCCCGCGTGAAACGCCCGGTGGTTATCGACCATCATCCCGATGAGCTGGTTGAGCGCACCCGTGGCTATGGCGACAGCCAACGCCCCGAGGACTATCTGGAAGCCTTTAAGCAGTTTATCACCCAAAATATGAATAAGATCGCGGCGCTGAATATCGTCTGCACCAAGCCCGCCGAGCTGACAAGAGAAAGTCTCAAAGGTCTCAAATTAGAGCTTGACCGCCACGACTTTAACGAGCAACAGCTAAACACCGCTTGGAACGCTATGACCAATCAGGACATCGTTGCCGATATCATTGCCTTTATCCGTCAACAGGCGTTGGGCTCTGCCCTGATCAGCCACGATACCCGTGTCAAGAACGCCTTTGCCAAGCTGAAACTAAACCACAGCTTCAATAATACCCAGCTCGAATGGCTCAGACGCATTGAACGGGTGCTCTTGGAAGAAACCGTGCTGGATGACCAGATATTTGAAATGGGTGCCTTCAAAAACGCCGGCGGCTTTTTGATCATTGACCGTCGCTTCGGCGGAAAGCTGCGGGACATTATTACCGAACTGAACACTTATCTATACGAAGATGGAGCTAAAACTGCATGAACAATCAAGAAATCGTTGCAAAGCTTTGGAATCTCTGCAACGTGCTGCGTGACGATGGCATTACCTATCAGCAGTACGTGACCGAGCTTACCTATATCCTGTTTCTGAAAATGTGCAAGGAGACCGGTACCGAGGGTGCCATCCCCGAGGATTACCGCTGGGACAAGCTCGTTTCCAAGCAGGGCATTGAACTGAAAACGTTTTATAAAAAACTCCTGGAACACCTTGGCACCAAATGCCACGGTCGTGTTCGGGAGATCTATCAGGGCGCACAGACCAACATTGCCGAACCCAAAAACCTCGAAAAAATCATCGTTACCATCGACCAATTTGATTGGTATTCCGCCAAGGAAGAGGGACTGGGCAACCTCTATGAAGGTCTTTTGGAAAAGAACGCCACCGAAAAGAAATCCGGCGCGGGACAGTATTTTACACCCCGTGTGCTGATCGACGTGATGACAAGGCTCATAGCCCCTCAGCCCGGCGAGCGTTGTAACGACCCCGCCTGCGGCACCTTCGGCTTTATGATCGCCGCCGACCAATACGTAAAAGATCATACCGATAATCTCTTTGACCTTTCCATTGACGAGCAGGAGTTTCAGCGTACCGCCGCCTTTACCGGCTGTGAACTGGTACACGATACCCACCGCCTTGCGCTGATGAACGCCATGCTTCACGATATTTCGGGTCAGATTTACTTGGGTGACACTCTTTCCAACGAGGGTAAACAGTTAAACAATTATGACGTGGTGCTCACCAACCCGCCCTTCGGAACCAAAAAAGGCGGCGAACGTGCCACCCGTGATGATTTTACCTATCCCACCAGCAATAAGCAGTTGAACTTCCTGCAACATATTTACCGCAGCTTGAAAGCAGACGGAAAAGCCCGTGCCGCTGTGGTTCTGCCGGATAACGTGCTGTTTGCCGACGGTGACGGCACTAAAATTCGTCACGACCTGATGGAAAAATGCAATCTGCATACCGTCCTTCGCCTGCCTACGGGTATCTTCTACGCCCAGGGCGTGAAGACCAACGTATTATTCTTTACCCGTGGTGAACAGGACAGAGGCAACACCCAAGAGGTGTGGTTTTATGACCTGCGCACCAATATGCCGTCCTTTGGTAAAACAACCCCCTTAACGGTGGAGCATTTTGCCGACTTTGAAAAGGCATATGCCGCCGATGACCGTCGTGCCGTGCAGGATGAACGGTGGAGCGTATTCACCCGCGCCGAGATTGAAGATAAAGGAGATACCCTCGATCTTGGTCTTATCCGTGACGATTCGGTACTGGACTATACCGACCTACCCGATCCTATTGAGAGCGGCGAAGGCGTAATTTCTATGCTTGCTGACTATACAGCACGGATGACGAGGGTGATTACAAAACTTAATGGGATAAAACAGAAGCAAATTGACATTGAAGAAAATATATGCAACACCGAATTAGCTTTTGATGAGAATTTAGAGCAAGTGCTTGTTCCTGTAGATGAATGTCCTTATAGAATCCCCGATAACTGGTGCTGGGTTCGTATTGGTTCTATTCTCAATTTGCAGGCGGGGAAAAACATTAACGCCATGAATATACACTCAATTCAAGACGAGGTAAATGAATACCCTTGCTTTGGAGGAAATGGAATTCGAGGCTATGTTAAGAATTACAACAATGAGGGTGAATATCCCATAATTGGACGACAGGGCGCACTTTGTGGTAATCTTAATTATGCTCAAGGGAAGTTTTACGCTACAGAACATGCGGTTGTGGTTACTTGCCCCTATGGTATTCTTGCAAGATATGCTTACTATGCCTTAAGCTCAATGAATTTAAATCAATATGCTACTGCAACGGCTCAACCAGGACTTGCAGTTGGAACAATCAACAAAGTCCCAATGGTTGTTCCCCCAATTGATGAACAACAAAGAATAGTTAATGTTATCGAAGAATTATTCAGTGAACTCAACGCTATTGATGCATTCCCTAAGCAAATTGACCTTATGAAAAAGTCTATCCTTGCCGATGCCTTCCGTGGAAAGCTGGGCACCAACGACCCAAGTGACCAACCCGCAACCGAGCTCTTAAAACAAATATTGGCATAACAAAAAGCAACCGTATCACCCGATGCGGTTGCTTTGCTTTTTAGTGGGATGAAGTCGAATCGTCAGCCAGATTGATGACCTTTTTCTTCTGCTCTATGGCATATTTCACGGTTTGCCAGGCACCGCCTTCCTTGCGCTCAATATAGCAGATAACAAGGTCGGCTCTATCCACCATTTCACGGTTGCGGAACTGTATGGCGGCCTTTGGGTGCGCTTTGGATGCGGCGTAGGATATTTCTACGTCGGTATAGTAATCGTGGTAATATTTTTCATTATTGAGATATTTCGCCATTGCATACGGCAGCACTAATACAAGGGCGCTGTTATCATCCCTAACGTTTTTTCGTACACGAAGCACCGATGAAGAAACGCACTGGTCAAATTCACCGTTCTGCCCCACCAAAAAATCCACGTACTCTTTTTCGTTAATAAGGTTCCGTATCTGCTCTTCAAGCAGCTCTTCCACCTTAAACGGATTGTCTATATACCTATGTCCGAAAAAGGCAACCGTAAAAATATCTAACACGTTACATCAAACTCCAACTATTTATGTTTTATTAATATAATTTTTGATGCTAAAGCAATAATATTAATACAAAAACATATTTTATTTGATTATAACATATTGTACACCATTAAACAACAGAATTAAACATATATTCTTGGGATAGAACGCCCTCTCAATAGACTAAAATATAACTAGAGAGGCGTGAATATGATGGATGGAACTTTTATTAGAAATAGAATTATGGAATTGCGACTCAAAAAGGGTGTTTCAGAATACCAAATGAGTTATGACCTTGGTCATAGTAGGAGTTATATCTATAACATATCCTCCGGTAAGTCTCTGCCGCCTATGGCTGAGTTCCTTGAGATATGTAATTACTTTGATATTACGCCTAGCCAATTCTTTGATGACTCGATTGAAAACCCTGCATTGCTTCAAAGCGCAATTGACGAACTCAGAAAACTTAACGATGATGATATGATGCTGATTATCGGTCATATCCGCCGTTTAACAAAAGAATAAAAATAATGAGAGGGGCTGTAAAACAGCCCCTCATTATTCGCAGCAGTATCTTTCTATCCGTTTCCTTCTTTTATCGGATATCAGTACAATAATAATTGATTTTCAAGTCACAAGATGGTATAATATTCCTGTAATTTACAAAAAGGAAGTTATTATGACAAAAAATAAAGCGTTGCAGTTATTTTATGAGAATAATCATATTGATCCTACCACCATTCATCCACGTGATCGCATAGCGGAATTACCAAAAAAGCTGGATGATTGGCTTTTGAATATTGCGGATGAAGATCATGCAATTTTTCTTGAAGCTTTTAGCAGATACATATACTTAACCTAAGAAGAATGTCAGTATCGGTTTGTGCAATCCATGGCGATGCTTAAAGCAGAATTGCAAAAGCATGACATTGAAGTTGATGATGTACTCTATGTCACGGTTGAATCATCGGGCGGAACAAAATCCGGCAGTGACAATGTTCGAGCCGATATGCAGCGATATAATATAGAGGACATCGGTAAAAATCAGATTTTGGCAGCGCAATCAAAATTCATAGAAGAACGGTTAGAAGGAGTCCAAGCAATCGTTTTTGTTGATGATATCATTGGAACCGGTTGTACCCTATGGAATGAAATGTATTCGTTTTGCGAAAAATTTAAAATCAATGGCAAGGGTAAAATCAAACTATATTATATGTGTATTGCGCCCACCGAAAAAGGAATCGATCATTTCAATAAAAACTTTATCAAATACGGTTATACAGTTACCTCAATTTATAAAACTGAATGGATATGCGCAAAAGCATTTAAGGGAGATTCAACAGAATATGGCATTGTAAATAAATATGAAACGGAGATAGACAATTACTTTGCCGGTTCAGACCATTCATATCGCATGGGTTTTAAGCAAGGGTGTCTTTTGGTTTCCTTTTATTACAACACCCCGAATAACACCATCAGTTCTTTTTGGAGACCTACCCCTTTCAACGCCCCGCCATTCAAACGAGACGGTAAAGAATGTAAAAGACCAAACGTTTCAGATTTAACAAACAAGAAAAAGCAGTCTGATGCAAATTCATATACATTTGCTGCTAAGAGGAATGAATAATGGATTACGAGAAAAAAACGTTGGATTGCTTGATATTAGGAATATTAAGACAAGATTCCAACTGCGATTTAACATATATATCCGAGAAACTTAAATTACCTAAAACTGAGATAATGAAGCATATTCGCTATCTTTGCGATAGCGGTTACTTAGCTCTTCATAACAATCAGTTTTCTATAACTTCCCGTGGAGATAGTATAGCAATTCATCCTGACTCTGTTTCGCATTCCGATTATTTGTACCCAGACACTATAAGCGTTGATTGGAAAAATTACTCATATATACCAACGCCGAAAAGCTTTTCGGCTAAGAAAAAATAGTTCAAAAAAACGGGAGACCGTTAGCTAAGAGGTGTATTCGCCTCGTGTTAAGAACGGCACTAACAGATGTTGCTGAGCGCTTACGCGTTCTCTTCGTTCTCTTTGTAACCGCTCTGCAACATCGAATGTTTGAATTTAGTTTCATTTTACGTAGCGGTCTCCCGTTTTTAGAAGGTTTATTATGGATTACGTTTATATAACCAACTTAATGCACGGCTTGTTTCAAAAAGGATATGACGATAAGTTCGTTATACGTTGCTGTAAATATGCAGAGAAACTCATGCGCAAAAATCTTCCGGTGTTTTTTGACGAAGAACATATTTACGAAGTTTTACGTACACGAGGCATTTCGTTAGAGGACAGCTATCATACATTTGATTTAATTCATGACAATAAAGTAAGAACGATTCTTGCACCAAGCAAAAAGTTGAAAGCACGTCAACGCTGGATCCTTGATAATATTTTGAATAATATCAAAGTTTCCAAATATGCACATGGCTTTGAATTGAATCGCTCTATTAAAACTCATGCTCAGCTGCATGCAAATCATGATTTTGTTATCTGTATGGACATAAAGGATTTCTTTCCATCCATATCCGAAGAAAAGGTGTTTACTTTATTTAAACAGATTGGGTACACCACTCGTGCATCACAGGAGCTTACCAGACTTTGTTGTTTTAAGGGAGCTCTGCCGCAAGGAGCTCCTACCAGTCCCAAAATTGCGAATATAATATGCAAAAGAATGGATAGAGAGATACAAAGATTTGCGAAAGAGAATGGCATTACCTATTCAAGATACGCTGACGATCTCACTTTTTCTTCTAACAGCGAGATGCCACAATTGATACCCGAAATAACTGCAATAGTCAATAAATACGATTTCAGTATCAATACTGAAAAGACACAGTCATTTGTTTGTGGAGAACCAAAATTTATTACTGGTTTAGTTGTTCAAAACGGAACCGTTCGTGTCCCGAAACGTTACAAGCGTGAACTAAAAAAAGAGATTCATTATTGTCAAAAATTCGGGGTTTTAATTCATTTGGAAAACTCTAATGCCACGCATTTCGTTAATTATCGTGAACATCTTTATGGCAAAGCGTATTATGTTCATATGATAGAGCCTGACATTGGAGAGAAGTTTCTGGACGAGCTTGATAAAATATCTTGGCCCGAGTATATGGTATAGCATGAAGGAGATTAACATGATAGGAAACACAAATAAAACTGTTTTTATTAGCCATTCGACCATCGATAAGCGGTTACATGATTGCTTTTTAGATTTATTGGTAGGTGGATTTGGTATAAATAAAAGCTCCATATTCAGCAGCTCGATTGCAAGAAGCATAGAAACAAGTGCCCACTTCCCAAATACAATAAAAAATAACATTCAAAGCTGTGATGTGATTATCCTTTTGATGACATCATCCTATATGCGCAGTTCCTTTTGCTTGGCGGAACTGGGTGCGGCGTGGGCTCTTGATAAGAAAATTGTTCCCATTGTGATTGATCCTGTAGGTGTGAAAGCATACGATAAAACACCATTGCAAGGTATGCAATTTAGAAAATTGGACCGTTTGCGCGTTGTTTATGATGAGTTTGTTGAAGCGGGATTAATCTCATATCCGGACACAGAAGAATTTAACAAACACTACCAAAAATTCTTAAAAACTCTTCAATTTGCTGAAAAATCGGGAAATAAGTTTATTGCCACAATAATCCAAGACAGAGCAGATATGAATTGCAACAGTAATCTTCAAGGAAAACGTTGTTTGAAATTGGATGCTCTAATTCCTTTAGGCTCGACTCCCGCAGATGGCGAAACACACTGGCTGTTTTTTGATGATGATAAAGAAAAACACGGCGACCCGCAAGTTGGTGACGTAGTTAAATTCATCGTACATAGCACAAAATTTTATCCTACTCCTTGGGGCGATGGACTAGAGAACACAAGAAACGTTTATCCAAGATTAAAAATAGAAATTTTAAATTAGAAATAAGTAAAACAGTTCCAACCCGAATTGATCGGATTGGAACTGTTTTTTACCTTTAGGCGAAGAAAAGCATAAACTTCTCCTAAGTCATCATCAGTTTGATATGTTTATTTCTGTATTATTCGTCCATATATTCGTGTGGTCTTTCTTTATAGTCTTTAACTTTATACTCACCGATGGTGTCGTATTTGCTTGCTTTGGTTTCGGCGGGAGTGTCGGTTTCGTTATCTTCGCCGAGAATTGCATCGAAGAAGATGCGCTCTAAGTATTCGTATTTCGAATAAATACCTTGTGATGCCCAAACGAGAGCGTTACGAACATAGGCAGAGTTTGTTTTGAAAAGTTCGTGTTCGACCTCAAAACCCAATGATTTTGCAAGCAGAACAGCGAACACTATAACCGTTCGTGTATTACCCTCACGGAAGGGGTGGGTTTGCCAAATACTTGCAATAATACGAACGAGTTTGAAAACGATATCTTTATCATTGTCGCCGGTTCTTTTGAGCTTGGCGATTTCTTTCATTGTTTCGTTTAATTGCTTTTTAATTTCTTTAGGATAAGCATAACGAACGGTATCACCGCCGAGAACATCTTCGTATTTCACCATTTGAATGGTACGGAATTCTCCCGCCCAATCGAATATTTGACCGAAAATATTGCGGTGAATATCCTGCAAGGTTTCGGTATTAAACTTATCATATTTATAATCATAAATCGCCGCCATAGAAAGACCGGTAATATCAGCCTCTGCTTTGCGCAGTAATTCCGAATCTTTTATATCTGCTAAATTTTTAAGGACGTCAACAGCATCATATAAATAAGGGTCACGCATTTGTTATACCTCCGTTACAAAGCCATATCTTCTGAGTGTTTGTTCAAACACCGATAAGAATGTAATATTGCCATTCTTCCAATTGGCAAGGTCTTTTTTTACTCTATCACTTACGGGAATGCCCTCTATTGAGGTCATAGCATCGGAAAAGGAAATTCGCTTTTCTTTTTCGTCAGCAGAAATGCAATCCATACCGCTTGTGAGCTTTAACATTTTTAATTTGCGAAGTAACGCTTTATCCAACAACTCTGCGGCGGTTTCAATGTCGGCAAGTCTTAATATAACTTCGGGTAATTGTGCCTCGTATTCTTTCCTTAAAGAAATTTGATTTGATATTTCATCTGCTTCTTCAGCCTTGATGTATTTGCTCTCAACAGTATCGCCATTACGAGTTTGCAAATATAAATACGGCTTACCGCCAATCGTCTTTTTAGAAATATATCCCTTGGGCAAGACACTAAGCTTTTGCTCAATTTCAAGTTTTGTTGCAAGTAATTCTTTATATTCAAAAATAATATCAGTCATACTATTACCTCCTGGCTACTAATAGTATACCATAAAATAACCTACAAATCAACAATCAATTGAAAATTTGTAGGTTAATTATAACTATGCTGTAATCAGGATAGCAATTATTCAATTTGATTTTCTTTTTATTCCGCCATCACTTGCAACAAACAAGGTGATACCTAAACATATTAGAAAAGCGCCTGTTGATGTTGAGACCTTATATAAAAGTGCAAGATAGCCTGTCCGTATGGTAATTAATATTAAAATCAGCATAACAATACACTTAAACAGCTTCATTTTAAATCCTCCTTTTATGTATTAAAAAAGCCTTGTTTCAAGCGGTTTTGTCAGCTGCTCCGCCGTTATCATTACACCTTGTTTGTTGTGCTTCGCCGAAGCGTTGATAGTGGACGATCTCGCGCTGGCGCAGGAATTTGAGCGGATCGCGGATGTCGGGGTCGTCGATGAGGCGCAGCAGGTTATCATAAGTCGTGCGCGCCTTTTGCTCCGCACCCATATCCTCGTGCAGGTCTGTGATAACGTCGCCCTTGACGCCGATATATTCGGCGCGCCACGGCAAGCCGGAGGCGGCGATCGGGTAGACGGCGGCGGTGTGATCCACGAAGTATTTATCAAAGCCGGATCTCACGATCTCGTCCTTCGAGAGATTGCGTGTCAGCTGATGCACCATCGCACAGATCATTTCCATGTGTGCCAATTCTTCCGTACCAATGTCGGTCAAAATGCCTTTCAGCTCGTCATACGGCATGGAATACCGCTGTGACAAGTACCGCATCGAGGCGGCGAGTTCGCCGTCCGGACCGCCGAACTGCGAAATGAGGATCTGTGCGTATTTCGGGTTCGGATTGGTAATTTTCACGGGATATTGCAGTTTCTTCTCATACTGCCACATTGCCGTTCCCCCTCTCATATTCCCACGGCCACGGGCCGCAGACCCATTTCCATTCGTCGCCGCGGACATCTTTGTCCGTTACGATATACGGACCGTACTTGCTTTCGTACTCTGCCACGAGTGCCGAGCGTCTTTCCTGCAGCTCTTGCCGCTTTTGAAGGGCTGAGGTATCGCAGGGATGAGTATCCAGATACAGCCCCATTTCCAAAATGGCAAAATCGTAAGCATGGATACAGCGCGCTAATTTATACGCCACAGCTGCACCCTCCTCCCATAAACGGTTTATCCAATTCCGGATAAATCGTACCGCGGGCAAAGCCCTCTTCGATCTCGAACAAGGTATTCCATTGCTGGGCGAGAACGTACGCCATCGCTAATACCATATCATCGCACGCGTGCTCGCTCATGCCGTTATCCACGTACATATCACCGGTGGCGGTTCGCCGTCCGCAAGGCATCGGCACGCCCCGCATGGACGGCCGTCTGCCGTAATACGCATTGCCCAAAGTGTATCGCTCCTTTTTTTGATAGTGGGATGTTAAGGTGAACGCGTCGCCTTAACTCCCCTTATACATCCTATGAGCGTGTCCCGAATGGGTGCAAAAAAACTGCCCAAACCTTGGAGGTTTGGGCAGTTTTGATTGTGATATATCATTCAAGCCACTTGATGACTTTGGCATTGGGATCGAAGGCGCGAACGGCCGTTTCCAGTTCGGCTTGGTTCTTAGCAAAGGTTTGTTCACCGTTCGAAACGTACATGGCTTTCCCGTCGTCGTTCGTCTTTTGATAGAAGCTGTTCCCCGAAACGGTCAAGCCGCTGTCATAGACCTTGCCGGACCAAAAGACCAAATTGCGGGCGGAACAATCAAAAATATTGTTGCGGATGGTGATACCGCCTCCGGGCAACTCTTTGTAGTTCCAGCGCCAGCCGAGCAGGTGCGCGACACCGATCTGACTGTCAGGCCGTTTGCTTGCGGGCATAAAGCCGTAACCCGCAAAGCGCATAATGTTATCCTCGATTACAAGGCCGTCCCACTTGGAGTCACTTGTACGATCAAAAAATTCAATAGAATAGTTGCAAAATTCAATCAAATTGCCGCGGAATACCAGATCCTTGTACGTATTGGCTTCCGTTACCCCCTGCGGGGTAATACCCGCATCGTAACACTGGTAGATCCAGCAATTTTCCACCAAGGCGTTTTCGGTGTCTTGCCAGAACGAAATGGCGTTGCCGAGCCCCACTTCGGAATCACTGTATCGGCAACCACCTGCCCAACCGAACTCGCAGTTGGTGATACGGATATTTTTCGACCCCTCGCCTGAGATAAAACCGTACAGACCGGCATATTTTATCGTTAAATTATCAACGGTAATATCGGTTGAATTTTTCTGCGTTGACAGGATGCTTCCCCGCGTACCGATTTCAATATCGGTATACACGTCGGCAGGATTTCCCTTGTCCAGAAACAGGTAGAAAATACCGTTTTCAAAATCATGGTAAAAATCGCCGTTTTCGGCAAGTTCCTCGACACCGTCATATTTCGGGGTGCCGACAGCCACGCCGTGATCAAACACAAGGATTCCCGCTTCTTCCGTGGGCAGGGACAACGTCCAGACGTTACTGACGTCACTCTTTTCCCACTCACTTGATGCGTAGTTCGCCAAGGAACCGTACAAAGCGGGTTTTTCGCCCGTACCGTAAGCGCCGTAGGTCACGCCGCTTTTAAGATTGAGTGCTGTCGTGCGGCGATACACGTGGCCGCGTTCGAACAAAACTGCATCACCCGGCTGCAACAGATAGCCGTTAATCACGATGCCATCGATCGTTTTCCAGGCAGTTTCAGGAGAAGTGCCGTTATTATCGTCGTTGCCGTTCGGCGAAACGTAATAGGTTGTACCGGTGATTTCCAGTTCATCGGCGGCGTTGAGGACGTTTTGACGCAAGACCTCCGCCTCGGCATCCGCACCGCCGCTCATGGGATTGAGAAGGTGTGCGTAGTTTGGCGTACCTTTGCTGCAAGCCGTCGTTGACAGCAACAGCGCCACAACCAACACTCCCAACAAGACGTGTTTCATCCATGCTTTCATAAAAAGCCCCCCTTTGTAAGGTCAGTATAGCAAGTTATTGCCAAATAATCAATAGATAAAACACAACCGCCCGAGCGTTTTCACCCGAGCGGTTGGAGAATCGCAATATTATTCCACTGTACCGTACAGGCGGTAGGCAGAGGCATCGTCCTTGCCGTAGTACACCCACACGTTGTTGTAATTCGGGACTGTGATGCGAACGGCATACCGTACCGAACCGGTTGCGGCATTACCGGAAGCATCCAGGGTCAGTTTTAGGTCCTTAGCCGTAATGCGCCGCAGCGTCGCCGTGTTGCCGCACAAAACGATATCCGAAAGCACTTGGCTTTGCAGGGTGATCGTTTTACCGGCAGGCAGATTTTCTACCGTGACGTCGTCGAGCCCATCCACTGCGTAGGACAGCGTTTTGCTGGTGTAGTTGCCAATGCCAAGCTGTACCGATACGGTATTGCCCTCCAGCACTTTAATGCCGGTCGGGACGTTCAAAGTGATCTCCGTTTCGGCATCCGCGGGAGTCAGACGATCAAAATCAATGGTACCGAGATTGCCGATGGTGGTGGCAGCCGCCTCAAGTGCCGCCGCCTCGCCCACCAAGGTGATGGTGCTCGGCGTCAGTTTAACAAGACCGTTTTGCGAGATACCCTCCGGACGGTTTCGCAATTCATACGACAGTGCAACGGATTTTTGCACCCACACGGGAACGGTGATGTCCAGTGTGTTATCGGCAGTGGCACCGATAAAGTGACAGTTAGTTGCCGCCACCTCGTTACCGTCCGCATCCAACGCTTTGAGCGCGGCGGTGAAGCGCGTGGTCGTTTCAATCACGTCGCCTTCCTCGATCTTGGCAACGACACTCGCAATACGTTTGACTTCCGTTTGCGGACCTTCGACCTGTATCGTGCCACCCGTTATCTCGCTGGCTTCCAGACGAAGATCACCGATCTGCTGCGTTTTTTCATCCTTAACCGTAACGGTTGTGGCATCGGTCGTCAGCGGGACGGTTGTCTTGATCCAGTAATCGCAATTTAAGGAGATGGTGGCGGGAGATACCGCGGTAATGGTATACGAGCCGGCTTTTACCTTAGCTGCCGTAAGCGAAATCTCTGACACACCGGCACCTTGAATTTCCGAAAACGCCGGCCGGATATCAATATCCTCGGGATTTAAGTTGAAGATGGTGGAACGCGCTCCCTCAACCGTCACACGGACATTGAACGTATCCTCACCAATCACGCGCAGATCGTTGTAGCCCGCGATGGTATCCGCCAAATCGATAGTTTCGGTGATGGTAATTGTCCTCTCCTGGATGTTACCGGGGCCAAACGACACGAGTGCCCAAATCAAAATGGCCGCAATCACAGAAATGATGAGCAAAGCACGCTCGTTATGCAAGAGGGCGTTTAGTGAAAATTTCGTTTTCATTTCGACCTCCACTTACGCAACCAAGCGGTAATACGGGATTCCTTTTTCTCGGAATCCGACCGCACGTTGCGCCACACGATTTCATTTTCCAGTTCAATACGCAAACTCTCCGTTGTAAAGTTGCGGGTGAGTTCCCCGCCCTTTGCAACCGAGATAATGCCGGTTTCCTCCGACACGATCACCACGACCGCATCGGAATTTTCACTCATGCCGACGCCCGCGCGATGACGCGT
>JAFSGO010000066.1 GCA_017440765.1 Clostridia bacterium | reverse complement strand
TTTCCAAGATCAATTCGTCTTTGCTGAATCCCTCGTATGACCCTAAGAACGAGTATTCCGTGCCGTACACGTGGGGAACGGTGGGTATCTTCTATAACACCAAGTACGTGGACGAGGCGGATCTGCAACTCGGTTGGGATCTGCTGTGGAGTGAAAAATACAGCGGGCGTATCTTTATGTTTGATAACCCTCGTGACGCGTTCGGTATTGCCTTGCTTAAATGCGGTTTTTCGCTGAATACCCGTAATCTTTCTGAGTGGGATGCCGCCTACGAGGTGTTGCGCGAGCAAAAGCCGGTCCTGCACCAATACGTCATGGACCAGGTGTACGACAAGATTATCAACGAAGAAGCGTGGATCGCACCGTACTATGCGGGTGACGGTATCGTCATGATGGATGAAGAAGAAGGCAATCCTGCTATCGACTTTTTTGTTCCGCAAACCGGCACGAATCTGTTTGTGGACGCGTTGTGCGTGCCCGCTAATTCACCGCATAAGCGCGAAGCGGAGGAGTATATCAATTTTCTCTGCCGCACCGATATTGCCGTGCTGAACGCGGAATATATCGGCTATTCCACCCCGCAGGAGGAAGCACGTGCCGCGTTGGATCCCGAGATCGGAGAAAACGAAAATTTCTATCCGCCCGAAGAGGTACTTGCCAAGACCGAAATGTTTGAAACTCTGCCGAATGAGATCACCACGCATATGGACACCTTATGGATGCGCTTAAAGTTGGCCGATCCGGCGTGGTCGGTCTTTACGATCTTAGTGGGCGTTGCGGCAGTGGCGTGTTTTGCGTTGTATGTTGTACGCCGTGTTCGAAGAAAGAGGTAATGTATGTCGCGCTTTACCACCATACTGTTTGATTTAGACGGCACGTTGATCGACACGATCGCCGATCTTGCCGATGCCACCGAAGCCGCCTTGCGTTACTCCGGCCGTGGCAGAGCAGACGGACAGCCGGTTTATTCTTTTGATGAATACCATCAGTTTGTCGGAAACGGTTGTTTAAAGCTCGTTGAGCGTGCGATGGGTGAGGCGACTCCCGAGGAGATCGCGTGCGCTTATAAGCGCTTTATGGAGATATATGACCAAAACTATTGCGTTAAGACAGCGCCGTACGACGGCATTTATGCATTGCTCGATGAACTTGTCAAACGCGGTTATAAGTTAGGTATCGTTACCAATAAGCCGGAAATTCAAGCGCGCAAACTGGCGGAACTTTTATTCTCCAAGTATCCGTTCGGTTGCGTGTACGGCGGTGCCGTGGAGGGCAGACCTCACAAGCCCGATCCGCAGGTCGTACAACTGGCACTTAACGATTTACAGGCAACGGCTGAGGAAACGCTGTTCGTCGGCGACTCAAACGTGGATATTCTCACGGGACATAACGCGGGAATGGTTGCCGCGGGTGCCGTGTGGGGATTCCGCGGTGAGGCGGAGCTTCGTGAGGCCGGCGCGGATATTCTGATCAAGCAACCTTTGGACCTTTTGCAGTATCTTTGATTTTTTGTGAGGCACCTGCCACTTTTCTGTTGACAACGGTTCGAAAAAGTGATATGATAACATTCGTTCCTGAAACGGAGAGGTGTCCGAGCGGTTTAAGGAGCCGGTCTTGAAAACCGGTGACTCGAAAGAGCCAAGGGTTCGAATCCCTTCCTCTCCGCCACACTTTTTTAAAAAAGTTAATACATCGGTCATTTGCTCACCGCATTTGACCGGATATGGAGAAGTACTCAAGTTGGTGACGAGGCGCCCCTGCTAAGGGCGTAGGTCGGGTAACCGGCGCGAGGGTTCGAGTCCCTCCTTCTCCGCCAATAACAAAAGCACCCCAACAGGGGTGCTTTTGTTATTCTCGAAATGTGAGAACTCGAACCCGAGCGCCGAAAGGCGCGGGCGTCGCCTGATTCTACGTTCCGTTGACTTTTTGTTTCTAAATTGTCGTTGGACATATGTTTTTGAATTTGTTATTCTATATTTACGGTACCGGAAAATTTTTGAGGTGATATTATGACAATCGGTCAAACTATAAAACTTCACAGAAAAGAAAAAAGTCTAACACAAAGTGAATTAGCAGAGCTTATTGGCGTTTCCACACAGGCTGTTTCAAAATGGGAAACGGATGCGGGTATGCCCGATATTTCTCAAATTGTTCCCTTAGCTCGCGTACTTGATATTTCCACAGATAAAATTCTCGGACATACGGATGAAACCTTTGAAAAAGAAGTTAACACAATTCGCAGTAAAGTGGGCGGTATTAATTTTATTAGCGATTTGAACTACGCAGAGGAAATGTATGCGCTTTCCTCTAAGTTTTTTAACAAACATCCTGATGTTCCTGATATTGCGGTTGTTGCATTAGAATCATACATTACGTTATTTGCGAAAGGTAGAATCACTGTCGCTAAAACAGATTTTTTGGTGGAATGCGAAAGGTACGGCAATAGTATTTTTCGATATGAGACCGTTTCCGATCGCATTTATAAGACTCACTTTTTGATGTCAAGAGCGTATGATCTATGCGGGGAAAATAAGAGGGCTGAAAGCTATCTGCAAAACTTGCCATATGTTTTTGGTTTTAGAGATTACTGGGAAGCTGAAATTGCCTTTGCAGACAATAAAAATGATATCGCTCTTCAAAAAGTCAAAAAAAGCTTTGCACAACTTGCGCGCTTTACTTCTCGTTGCATCAGATTGGCGGGTAGAATAGTTCGAGCCAACGGCGGGGATGATGCAGACAGAACGAGTTTGGAACTGGATGAGTATATGCTTCGATTGATAAATGCTTTTTTGTCCGGCGGGGACTATTTACCACATCGTCAAATTTTTCAAAAAACTTGTCTGTTGCCGGGATTGGTCAGCCAAAATATTAAAGTCGGTAATATTGATAAAGCAAAAGAACATATGGCTGAGCTCTTGAAAACAAGAGAGGAATTTTTTGAATGTATGAGTAATCCTGCCGACAAACATTGTTTAATGTTTATTGAGGGAGATCAGGACGGTTCTTGGAACACAAGTAAAGAAAAAATTGACGAAAGAATCGCTAACGCGCAAAAGATGTTAAAACAGTTTTTATAACAAAAGGCACCCTGCTGGGTGCCTTTTGTTATTGTTCATTTAGCAGTTGCCTGACCATTCCTTCCGGGTCGTTTAGAAACCGTTTGGTGACGAGATAATGATCGGTGTTTCGATAATCGACCTGACGGATGCCATCGGAGGAAAATTCATATACTGTTGCTCTGGGGAACGCCATCAGTAATGGAGAGTGGGTGGCGATGATAAACTGTGAGTTTTTCTCGACCAAGCGTTTCATTTCAATCATTAAGGTGAGAAGACGCATGGGAGAGAGTGCGGCTTCCGGCTCGTCGAGAATATACAAACCGTTGCCGCCGAAACGGTTTTGCACCAATGTCAAAAAGCCTTCGCCGTGAGATTGATGATGCAGGGACACGCCTCCGTAACTCGAAACGACGGAGGGCGCGGCGGCGGGAATACGGTCTAATTCATCAATGTTGCTTGCTACGTTATATAAACTTTCCGCACGGAGGAAATAGCCGTCTTTTGCGTAATCGGTTTTGGCAAGTGTGATGTGTTCCCACAGCTCTGAATGTGAATGACAGGTGGAGAAATTAAAATTGCGGCTGCCGCCTTCAGGGTTGAAACCGTATGCGACGGCAATCGCTTCAATAAGGGTGGATTTTCCCGTTCCGTTCTCTCCCACGAAAAAAGTGACGTTACTGTTGAAATCGACGTTTCCGTACTGTTTTAAGTGCTTTACAGCGGCAAGCGAATGAAGATAGGAGTGCTTGTCGATCGGTGAATTCAGGGAAACGCTTTTAATATACCGCCGTTCAGTCATACACATCACCTCACGGACAAGTTTACCATATCATAAAACGGAATGCAATTGTCGTTTTTACTCGGAACCCCATTGATTAATGTTATCGATTGTAGTATACTCTTTCTTAAAGGATGTGGGGACACGATGAAAGAGTTTTTTGGCTTTGGCGGGTATATGCGGCAACCGGAAGGTGCTTTTTCGTGGCAGCATTTATTGTTTGTGGGATCGTTGCTTTCGGCAATGGTTATTTTGGCGATTGTTTTAGGTGTTCACAACCGTAATAAACTGAAATCCGAGCAAAACCGCGTGTTGATCTGGTCAGCGTTGCTGATCGATGCGGTTGAAATACTGAAAATTGTTGTCTTTTGTTTACGTTCGAACAGCGTTGACGGTTTATTATACAACTTGCCGTTGTTTTTATGCAGTATTCAACTGATTGCGCTGCCGCTTGCTGCTTTTTCAAAAGGCAGGATCAAAGAGGCATCGATGGATTTTGTGTGTATCTTTGGTATTTTAGGCGCGGTATTTGGGACCATCGGTGCTATACAAAACTACAACGCGTATCCGGTATTGGGAATTGAAAACGTGGCGTCGGGGATCACCCATTCAATTTCCGGCTTTGCGTCGTTATATATCCTTATTTCCAAAATGGCCAGCATGAAAAAGCGGAATATCTGGATATCCTTTGTTATTTTGATGACTTTTTGCGTTGTTGCTTATATAACCAATATTCTCATTGACTATAACTATATGTTTTTGATGTCGCATGACGGTACGCCGTATTCCATTGTGTATAACTTGGTTGGAGGAAATCCCGTTTTGTACCCGTTGTTGGTGGTGGTACTTTTCCTTTTGTACATTTGGGCATTTTATGCTGTGTTTTATCTTATTGCTGCGAAAGCAAAAGTAAAGCAGAGTTGTAATTCGCAGACAGATTTGTTAGCCGATTCCGAAAATAATGCAGAAGTCACATTCCGTAAGTGAGGACGAAACAGTGAGCTATATTACTACTTATTCCAAAAAGCCGCTTGATCCCGTCACGGCAGAGGCAGATGAAATCAAGCTTGTGGATATTGCCCATGCTTTATCCCTAATGTGCCGTGCAAACGGGCATTTTCCGCATTTTTATTCGGTAGCACAGCACTGCGTGAATTGTGTGAAAGAAGCGGCCGCCAGAGGATATTCCCGGCGTGTTCAGCTCGGGTGCTTGTTGCACGATGCAAGCGAGGCGTATCTCTCAGACGTTACGCGCCCGATCAAGCAATTGTTACCGTATTATCTTGAAGTAGAAGAACGATTGCAGAACGTGATATTCGACAAATGGATCACACCACCGTTGACGGAGAAAGAGCGTGCACAGATATTTGAGGTGGATGATGCTCTTTTATACCATGAATTCATGGAGATCATGGGGGAGCGGGTAGCCGAACCCCCTCCGCCGCTGTATGCGTCGTTGAATTTTTCCTGTGTTGACTTTTCCCTTATCGAAAGTCAGTATGCGGAATTGTTTGAAAAACTGACTGCCAACGAAAAGTCGTAACCGTTCCGCAAAATTTTATTATGGTTTTTCTTTCTGATACTTGAAAATCCGAACAGAGTGTATTATAATATTTGTAATTATTGGGATTGTTAAAAGAACGGAGGATCTTTTTATGTTAGTAACCATGAATGAAGTATTACCGCAAGCCAAAAAAGGCCATTATGCCGTTGGTTTGTTCAACGCTGTAACGCTGGAGCTGGCACAGGGTATCATCGCGGCCGCAGAGGAGACCGGCTCGCCGGTTATTTTCGGTACGGCGGAGGTGCTGTTGCCGTACAATTCTCTTGAGGACCTGGCGATGATCTTGATTCCGATGGCCAAACGCGCCAAAGTTCCGGTAGTTGTGCATTTGGATCATGGTCTGCATAAAGAGACCTGCTTAAAAGCTCTGAAACTCGGTTTTTCGTCTATCATGTACGACTGTTCTACCGATACATACGAAAACAACTGTGCCCGTGTAAAGGAAATGGCTGATATTGCGCATTCCTACGGTGCTTCTATTGAGGGTGAGATCGGTCACGTTGGCGGTGCGGAAGGTGCTGCAACGGCGGAACAGCAGGACGATGCCGCGAAATTCTATACCACTCCTGAAGAGGCGAAGGATTTCGTGGAGCGTACCGGTGTGGATGCGTTAGCAATCGCTGTCGGTACTGCACACGGTGCTTACAAACTGCCCCCGAAACTGGATTTTGACCGTATTCAGAGAATCGCGAACACGGTGTTGACTCCCTTGGTGTTGCACGGCGGTTCCGGCTTGACGGATGAGGATTTCCGCAAGTGTATCGAAATGGGTATCTCTAAGGTTAATATCTTTACCGATATCAACATCGCGGCCGTTGCCGCTGCATTTGCTCACTTTACCGATATGGGTAAGGGAATTATTGATCTGTTGCCCTCCATTCGTGATGCCATCAAAGTTTCTGTTTCTGAGAAAATGCAGCTCTTTGGCTGCTGCGGCAAAGCCGGTGCGACTGCCGGTGTGCCGGACGAGGCCATGATTCGCCGTATTGTTGAGGAAGTGCTGCGCAACCGTCGCGGCTAACATGTAAATCAAAAGCGCCGTTCCGGTTATCGCCGGAACGGCGCTTTTTTAACACGCTGAGGTATACGGCGCTAACGTGATGCGCACAAAATAACCTTGCTCGTGCTGACAAACGGGACAGATTTTCGGCGCAGCTTTGCCGGTGTGAACGTGACCGCAGTTTAAGCATAGCCAACCACACTCCATGTCAGATACGAACAATTCATTCTTCTCCATCCACTCGGCAAATTTTTTAAATCGTTCGCTGTGGCTTTTTTCGATTTGCGCAATATTGCGAAACGATGCAGCGACGGCGGGGAAGCCCTCTTTTTCGGCGATCTCCCCAAAGGTCTTGTATACCGGATCAAACTCCTCCATTTCGTTGTGCTCGGCGTTTTTGAGCAGTTGCAGCACCGATTCGGTCGTTTCCACCGGATAGGTGCCGTCGATCTCAACTGTTTCACCGTCTAATTCTTTGAGGTGATTCATGAAGATGGTGGCATGTTCTTTTTCTTGATCTGCAGTAAATCGAAAGACACATTCTATTACATGAAGTTTTTGTTTCTTTGCCTTTTCTGCCGCAAAGGTGTACCGGTTACGTGCTTGGCTTTCGCCTGCAAAGGCGCGCATTAAATTGGTTTTTGTTTCACTGTTTTTAAATTCGATTGACATAGTAATATCCTCCTAAACTTAATTTTACAGATATTGTTGACGAGATTTTCCAAAATATTCATACCGGTCATAGCACTTGACGAGAGCGATAATTTGTGTTACCATGTGGTAAATTTGTAGTTAAGGAGTTGGTTTTCAGTGGATCCGCTTCCTCGAAGTAGGCAGCACAACCTGGCGTACATGTCTTCCAAACAATGTTTTATGGGTGGGAGGGGTTTGTATGTCAATCGTTAAACAACTATTACTGCAGTTTGTTCTCATTTTACTCAACGCGTTTTTTGCCGCGACGGAAATCGCGGTTATCTCGCTTAATGAGAAAAAGGTGAAAGCACGTGCAGAAGACGGCGATAAAAAAGCAATTAAAATGCTCCGGATGATTGAGAATCCGACA
>JAFSGO010000065.1 GCA_017440765.1 Clostridia bacterium | reverse complement strand
GTTACGTATTTTTATGATACGGTCAACAGCAGAGTGCCAAGTGAAGCAGTGGGCTTTTGTACAATACACGATTTGGCAGTTTTACATCTTACGGGCAAGACAAATCCGGTTCTTCATTCGTCGGATGCAGCGAGTCTGGGTCTATTTGATACGGCGACCAACACGTATGACAAAGTCGCGGTGGAAGCGCTTGGATTGGATTATGAAATGTTCCCCCAAGCGACGCCCGATTTTGAGGTGATGGGGCAGTATAACGGTATTCCCGTTTGTGTGGCGATTGGTGATAATCAAGCAAGTGTCCTCGGCTCGGTTGCCGATCCGGAGCACAGTCTTCTCGTGAACGTCGGCACTGGCAGTCAGATCTCCTGTTTTACCGATAAGCGCTCAAACAATAAGGAACTGGATTGCCGTCCGTTGATGCGCGGTTCCTATTTGCTTGCCGGCTCGTCGCTTTGCGGCGGTCGCGCTTACGCGATGCTGGAAAAGTTGTTCAGAGAAATTGCAACGGCTATTTCGGGGACGGAAATCAAAAGTGCCTATCCCGCCATGGACAAGCTGATGGAGGGCTTTGTGAGTTCCGCCGATCCGCTCAAGGTCAGCACGCTGTTCAGCGGTACGCGGGCGAACCCGAAAGAGCGCGGTGGTATTGCGAATATCGGTGTGGATAATCTGACAATGGCGGCTCTTTGCGACGGCTTTATGCAGGGGATTGCTGATGAGTTGTACGAACTGTATGAGGCGATGCGCCCCGAACTGTCCACCGAAAGAAACCGTATGGTCGGCTCGGGCAATGGTGTGCGCAACAATAAAGTGCTTCGGCAGCGGTTCGAAAAAACCTTTGGCTTTAAAATGGTGATTCCCGCCCACAGAGAAGAGGCGGCCTTTGGCGCGTCACTTTCCGCACTGGTTGCGGCGGGTGTGTACGACAGTATGCAGATAGCTTCCAAGCTGATACAATACGAAGAATAGGAGGGCAAAGCAGTGGCAGATATTAAACAGATTCTTCACGGACCGATCTTTTTCGAGAAAAACCGAGTTGGTCGTGTGTACACAGGTGGCGCTCTCTTTGCAGACTTTTTCGGTGATGATTCCACCGACGGCTTTGAGCCGGAGGAGTGGGTCGCTTCTTCGGTGAAAGCGATTAACAAGATCAGAAAGGGCGAAAAAGAAGGTGTTTCCCAAATTCGAGGCACCGATCTGTATTTTGATGATCTGTTGCGGGATCACGCGAATGATTTGTTGGGCGACCGCAAGGAGTTCGGTGTGCTGACAAAGGTGTTGGACAGTGCAATTCGCCTGCCGGTTCAAGCACACCCGGACAAAGCATTTTCACGCAAGTATTTTGGCAGTGACTATGGCAAAGCCGAGTCGTGGATCGTACTCGGATGCCGCAAGGATGCGTGTCTGTATTTTGGCTTTAACAAAGAGTACACCAAAGAGGAGTTTAAAGCGGCGGTCGAGACGAGCAATACCGACAAGAACGCGATGGAACGGCTGCTGAACAAGATTCCCGTGCAACCCGGTGACGTCTTTTTCGTGCCGGCAAAGATGGCACACGCCATCGGCAGTGGGTGTCTGATACTTGAGGTTCAAGAACCGACCGATTTTACCATCCAGCCGGAATATTATTGCGGCGATTACCGCTTGAATGACCGGGAAATGTACATTGGTCTGGATGCGGATACGGCGCTGGATGTGTTTGATTTTTCCCTTTGGGGCGAGGCGGCGATCGCTAAAGGTCGTAAGCAACCAAAAGTTTTGTACGAAACGGATGGTATCATCGCCGAAGCGCTCATCACGTATGAGGATACACCGTGTTTTGCCGTGGAACGATACACGGTGAAAAAGTCGGGTATGGAATTAAACAAAAAGCCCGCGGTCTATATGGTGACCGAGGGCGAGGGAACGGTTTGCTGTAACGGCAAGGACTACGCCGTGCGAAAAGGTGACTATTTCTTCCTGCCGCACAGTGCATATGAAACGGAATTGAAAACGCAGGACGCTGTCACGGTCGTAGCGTGCCTGCCTCCTGTACGAGAATAAAAAGGAAGGGTGTTTACAATGGAATTCATGTTGGGCTGTAACTATTGGGATAAAAAACATGGCATTGATATGTGGCGTGATTTTGACCTTGAGGGAATCAAAAAGGATGTCAAAATGCTCGCGGATATCGGCATCAAATATATGCGCGTGTTCCCAAACTGGCGCGATTTTCAGCCGTTTTATAAGGTGTATGCCTTTCGCGGCGAAGAAAAAGGGTATTGCGATTATAACGAGCAACCCTTGACCAACGTGCTGGGTATTGATTATCAGCAAATTGAAAACTTCAAGCAGTTTGCGGCGGTGTGTGAGGAACACGGTATTAAATTGGTCGTGTCGATTCTGACCGGTTGGATGAGCGGCAGACTGTATGTGCCGCGAGGGCTCGAGGGGAAAAACGCGATGTATGATCCCGAGGTTTTGATGTGGGCATCTCGCTTTATCAAGGGCTTTGTGGAAGGCGTCAAAGACTGTAAAAACATCGTCATGTGGGATTTGGGCAATGAATCGAACTGCTTAGGAGATGTGAACAATGCGTACGAAGCGTATGTGTGGTTGACCTACGTTCGCAACGCGATTTACGCGGCAGATCCTACCCGTCCGATCTCGTCGGGTATGCACGGCTTGGCCCCTTACGTCGGAAACTGGTGGATCCAGCACCAGGGTGAGATCGTGGATTATCTTACCCCGCATTCGTATGCCTCTCCGTCTGTCAACAACGATTTTGAACCGATCAACCAAATGCGTACCACGTTGCTGGCTACCGCGCAGTGTATGTATTACGAGGATCTGTCCGGCAAACCCACAATTTTGCAAGAGCAGGGAACCTTCTCGCAGGCGTTTGCCAATGCAGATATCGCCGCCGATTACGGCAGGATCAACATTCTCTCTTCGTTCGTTCACGGTGTGAGGGGCTGGATGTGGTGGTGCGGTGCTAACCATTCCGAG
>JAFSGO010000064.1 GCA_017440765.1 Clostridia bacterium | reverse complement strand
TTAAACGAGCAGATATTGCTCGCCATGCCGACCGCGATACCGAGGTTATTGTTAACGAGGATGGACGGGAACGTCACGGGTAACAGCGACGGCTCTTTCATGGTGTTATCGTAGTTATCGACGAAATCCACCGTTTCTTTGTCAATATCGCGGAACAGTTCCCCTGCGATGGGAGCGAGTTTTGCCTCGGTATAACGCGAGGCGGCACACTCGATGTCCGACGAATACGCTTTACCGAAGTTACCCTTGGATTCCACGTACGGGTGCAACAGCGACTCGTTACCGCGGGACAGACGCACCATGGTATCGTAAATGGCGGCGTCACCGTGGGGGTTTAACCGCATCGTCTGACCCGCGATGTTGGCGGATTTGATAAGTGAGCCGTTTAAGAGACCCATTTTATACATGGTATATAACAGTTTGCGGTGAGACGGCTTGAAGCCGTCGATCTCCGGAATCGCGCGGGACATAATGACACTCATCGTGTACGGCATATAGTTTTCCATTAAGGTATCGGTGATGGCTTGCTGTTCCACTTCACCGGCGCCCGCAATGTGTGCGTTCTGCGGCAGACCGGTTGTCTGCTGTTCGGGCTCTTTTTTCTTTCTTGCCATGATTTACGTCCCTCCTCTCATTCCAGATCCAGCATATCGAGATATTCCGCACCGTGCTCCGCGATCATGCGTTTGCGGCCGTCCAGATCGTCGCCGAGCAACACGTCAAACAGTTCGGCTGTTTTTTCCACGTCGCAGGGGTTGACCTTGATGAGGCGGCGCGTCGGCGGGTTCATGGTGGTGAGCGACATCATCTGCGGCTCGTTTTCACCAAGTCCCTTGGAGCGCTGAATGGTGTATTTCTTGTCGCCGATCTCGTCCAAGATCTCCGCCTTTTCGCGGTCGTTATACGCAAAATACGTGTCGGTCTTGGTGTTGATCTCGTAAAGCGGGGTCTCCGCGATGTACACGTACCCTTGCTCGATCAGCGTGGGGGTCAGGCGATACAGCATAGCGAGTATCAGCGTGCGGATCTGGAAACCGTCCACGTCGGCGTCGGTACAGATGATGATCTTGGAAAAGCGCAGAGCCGACAGATCAAAGGTCGCCAAATTCTTGTTGGATTTGGATTTGACCTCCACGCCGCAGCCCATGACTTTTAAGAGGTTGACAATGATCTCGCTTTTAAAGATCTTATCAAATTCCGCTTTTAAGCAGTTTAAGATCTTACCGCGCACGGGAATGACCGCTTGAAATTCCGAGTTGCGCGCCTGAATACACGCGCCCATAGCGGATTTACCCTCCACGATGAACAGCTCGCGCTGTGAAACGTCTTTCGTGCGGCAATCCACAAAGCCCGGCACGCGGGAGGCGAGATCGTTGCCCGATTGCAGCGTCTTTTTTAAGTTTAAACGCGTGGTTTCCGCTTTTTCGCGGCTGCGTTTGTTGACGAGCACCTGATCGCACAGACGATCGGCATCCGCCTTGTTTTCCAGGAAATACGCTTCCAGACGGTCTTTTAAGAACTTCGTCATGGCTTCCTGGATAAAGGTGTTGGTGATGGCTTTTTTCGTTTGATTCTCGTACGACGTCTGCGTGGAGAACGACGAAGACACCAGCACTAAGCAATCCTGCACGTCCTGGAACGTGATCTTGCTCTCATTCTTTAAATACTTACCGTTTTGCTTCAAATACGCGTCGATCTGCGACACGAACGCCGAGCGCACCGCTTTTTCGGGGGCGCCGCCGTGCTCCAGCCAGCTGGAGTTGTGGTAGTATTCCAAAAGATTGACCTTGTTCGACACGCACACGGCAACGTTGAACTTGACCTTGTATTCGGGCTTGTCCTCACGGTCGCGGCCGCGGCGCTCCGCCGTCCAGACCTGTACGTCGGTCATGGCGTCCTCGCCGACGAGCTCGGTTACGTAATCCGCAATGCCGTTTTGGTACACGAATTCTTTCGTTTCAAAGCTTCTGCCCTTTTGGTCGCGCAACACGAACAAGAGATTCGGGTTGACGATGGCTTGCCGTTTGATGATGTCCTCGAAATACGACAGCGGGACTGCCGTATCGGTAAACACCTCGCGGTCGGGCATCCAGCGGATGGTGGTGCCGGTATCGCGCTTCGCATACGGCTCTTTTTGAAGGCCGCCGACGTTTTCACCCTTTTCAAAATGCAGGGTGTACTTAAAGCCGTCGCGGCGCACCTCGACGTCCATATACGCGGAGGAATACTGCGTGGCGCACGCGCCAAGACCGTTAAGTCCAAGCGAGAACTCATAGTTTTCACCGCTGTTGGTGTTGTATTTACCGCCCGCGTACAACTCGCAGAACACGAGTTCCCAGTTATAGCGGTTTTCTTTTTGGTTGAAATCCACGGGGATACCGCGGCCGAAGTCCTGCACCTCAATGGAGCCGTCCTCATACCGCGTGGTGATGATCTTGTTACCGTGCCCCTCGCGCGCTTCGTCGATAGAGTTGGACAGGATCTCAAACACCGCGTGCTGACAGCCCTCCAGCCCATCCGAGCCGAAGATGACCGCGGGGCGTTTGCGCACGCGGTCCGCCCCTTTGAGCGAGGATATGCTTTCGTTATCGTAGGTTGGCTTTTTGGTGGCCATAGTGTTCTCCTTCAATATTTAGAGTCATATATGTTCTATTTTATACCATATATAGGGGATTCGTCAAGTTTCAAATTTTCTAAAAATTTTCATGGACTCTTGTCGATTTTCGTTGTATAATAGGTGAGTTAGATGAAAGGAGGTGTGGACGGTGGCCGGTATTACCTAGAAGAACGCATTGAAGAATTGGCGGAGCAAGAGCGCCTTTTGCAGGCGGAGCGCAAACAGCGCCGTCGTCGCACACCGCGGTGGTTGCCCGCCGTACTGGATATTGCTATTGCAGGCGTGCTGCTGTGCACGTTTGCGCTGTTTCATCACGTGATTCCGTTCGCGGCAGACGTCACCGAGCCGATCGTCCCACCCGTCACCGACAACCAACCGGTAACGCCGGAGGATAACGGCATTAAAGCGCCCTTCACCGCCGAGGTGGTGAGAACCGAGAATTCCTATACGAGCCCGAACATCGCCATCACGGTGGAAAAATGCACCAAAGGCGAGGGGAACACACTCGTCACCTATTACGTCGCCGACGTGCGGCTCAACAACATCGAGTGTTTCCGTACCGCGTTTGCGAAGGATAAATTCGGCAAAAACATCAAGGAGGACGTGCTGCCGCTCGCCGAGCGTCACGGTGCCATCCTTGCCACGGCGGGCGATTATTACGGCATGAACGCCACCCGCACTGTCATTCGCAACGGCACCTTGTATCGCCAGTCCGATCAGGACGGGGACTTGTGCGTGTTGTACCGCGACGGGTCGATAAAGATCTTTTACGACCGCGAGCCGTTTGATGCCGAGGCGGAAATGAAAAACGGCGCGTGGCAGGCGTGGAGTTTCGGGCCGTCGCTGTTTAAAAAGGACGGTACGCCGATCACCTCGTACGGCGGGTATCTGTCCAAAGCGCATCCTCGCTGTGCCATCGGGTATTACGAGCCGGGACATTACGCGTTCGTCGTAGTGGACGGCCGCGCCGAGGGGTATTCGCAAGGACTGAGCATGGTGGAAACGGCTAACCTCATGAAGAACTTAGGTTGTACGCTCGCGTACAATTTGGACGGCGGGCAGACCGCACAGATGGCGTTCGGCGGTGCGATCGTCAATCAGCCGTATCAGGATGGTCGTGTGGTCAGTGATATTCTGTACATCGGGGAGGTAGAATAGTCATGAAACACGTGCCCCGTATCCTCGCACACGCCGTCATCGTATTGGTGCTGGTGTTGGCAACGCTACTGATCTTTGATTATTTCAACCCGTCCATGGATTTTATCAATAACGCGATGACAAAAGTGATGATAGGTGTGCTTTGTATCATCAGCATTATCAATGCCGGCTTTGTGCTGATTGCCATTCGCCGTAAGTAAAACAGAGAAAACAGCCCCGCCGTTTTGTAAACGGCGGGGCTGTTATTTTATACGGGATCAAAGAACGTGTCGGGGTGGGCGGGGTCGAACAATTCGTTCGCCCACATCACCGTCACCAGATCATCCGTTTCGGATAGGTTTATGATATTGTGCGTATAGCCGGGGAGCATATGCACCGCTTCTATTCGGTCACCGCTGACTTCAAACTCCAGCACCTCATCCGAGCCGACTTTGCGCTGCTGAATGAGTCCGTGACCGGAAACGACGATGAAGAACTCCCATTTGGTATGGTGCCAGTGCTGACCCTTGGTGATACCGGGTTTGGAAATATTGACACTGACCTGTCCGTGTGCCGCGGTTTTTAAAAGTTCCGTAAAGCTGCCGCGGTCATCCACGTTCATGTTGAGCGAAAACGCCGCTTTTTCTTTCGGCAGGTAGGACAGATAGGTGGAATACAATTTCTTCGCAAACGAATTATGCGGGATGTCGGGCATCATCAGCGTCCCGGGCTGGGCTTTGAACGCTTCTAGCAAGGAAACGATCTCGCCCAAGGTCACTTTGTGCGTGGTGGGGGCGGCGCAGAATACACCGTCGTCGCACAGCACCGTGTTGATACCGTCGAAGGTGCAGTGATGCTCGACGCCTTCCAGTGCGTCCAACATTTCTTCGCAAAGATCGTCGATATACAGCAATTCCAACTGCACGGCGGGATCGTTCACCGTGATGGGAAGATCGTGTGCCGTGTTGTGGCAGAAGGTGGCGACCGCGGAATTGTAATTCGGGCGGCACCATTTGCCGAACAAGTTGGGGAAACGGTACACAAGCACTTTCGCACCGGTTTCCTTGGCATACGCAAAGAACAGGTCCTCCCCCGCTTTTTTGGAGCGGCCGTACTCGCTGTCGTACCGACCGATGCAGGTCGCCTGAATGGAGCTTGACAGCACAACGGGGCAGGCGTTCCCGTGTGTTTTGAGTGTGTCAAGCAAGGTGGAGGCAAAGCCGAAGTTGCCCTGCATAAATTCTTCTGTGTTCTGCGGACGGTTGACACCCGCCAAATTGAACACGAAATCCGCTTGTTTGCAGTAGATGTCCAGTTCTTCGGGGGTGGAATCGATATCGTATTCGAAAATGTCCTCAATGCTCAATGACGGGCGGGTGCGGTTTTTGCCGTCACGGATGGTTTTTAAGGTTTCGACAAGGTTTTTACCGACAAAGCCCTTGGCACCGGTAATCAAAATCTTCATTCGCTCACCTCATATAGTCCCAGATCGGATAACAATTCCCGCGTTTCGGCCACCGTCTCGTCGCTCTGTTCGCTGACGGCACGAAGCCGCTCAACTGCTTTCGCGCCGCGCCCTTGTTTTAAGCGGGTGACGACGCGGTGTGCTTGGTAATACGGGACGAGATACGGCTTGCCCTCCACTTGCGGATAGACTTGCTTTAAATCAATATACGGCATCCAGATCTTGCGCCATACGGCCGTCGCCGTGCCGTAACGTGCCGCCGTGGCGGCACTTCCTTGCTCGCGCGAACCGTAGGCGCCGCCGTACAGGATAAACCGTTCTGCTTTGCGGGTAATCTCCGTGTGTTCACCATCGCCGAACCACACGGCAGCCAGCGCACACATCTGCTCGGCAAACGTCAATATTCCGCCCTTTTCACAAAGGGCGAGTACCTCTTTGGCTGAACAGCCGCCGCTTTGCAAGAGCAGCCATAAGTCCATCACGGTGCGAATACCGCAACCGCCGCCGAGGAAATGATACGCCATGTGTGCCAAATGGTGAAACAGGAAAAATGCAGGAGTTTCTAAATGATAACACCCTTTGGAATTTGTGTGTTCCCACACGGTGGCGAGCACCGCATCCATGGCGGGGATCCGCTCCAACACGTTGTGATGCAGTTCCAAATGCACGCCGTCGCAGTAAAGCGACATATCGTGATAATTGCGCACGCCGTCGGTGGTAAAGCCCTCGGCAACCAATGCATTCGCGGCGCGGTCGAGGTCCTCTTCGTGTATGAGCACGTCGATATCACAGCTCGTCCGCATCCACGGTTCGGGATACAGCACCCGCATCACCGCGCCTTTGAGCGGGATATACGGGATACCTTCCCGCTCGAACACTTCGCCGATATGCTCAAGCTCCGCTTCCAGTTTCACATAGCGGTACTGCGCGGTCAACACCGCCGCCGCGGCTTGTTCCATGAACGCCTGCTCGGCTTCATCGGCAGGAATCGGCAACGCGCTCCCCTGCTCAGCGGCATAATAAACAAGATGCCGAAGATCGTGCTTTGCCGCGAGCTTGTACACGGCTTTAAAATCGGCAACGTCGAGCGGCTGGGTGAACGGCTCGCCGCTCAGCACCGCACGAAGTAACGCAATCAACAGTTGTTCGGTTGTCATAGGACACCTCAAAGATTAAAATTTCCGCCAGACCATTTTGTTGACCACGCCGACGTACGACTGGATGATCTTGACAACTTTCGTCGAAACGTTTTCCTCAATGTAATCGGGAACGGGGATGCCGTAGTCGCCGTTTTGATTCATGGTGACGGCGGTATCCACCGACTGCAACAAACCAACCTCGTCGATGCCCGAGAGGATAAAACACGCTTTATCCAGCGCTTCGGGACGCTCGGTGGAGGTGCGGATGCACACCGCGGGGAACGGTTTTCCGATAGACGTAAAGAAACTGCTTTCCTCCGGCAACGTACCCGAGTCGGATACCACGCAAAACGCGTTCATCTGCAAGCAGTTGTAATCGTGGAAGCCGAGCGGTTCCTGACGGATGACGCGGGGATCCAGTTTAAAACCGCTCGCATCCAAGCGGTTACGGGAACGCGGATGGCAGGAATAGAGGATCGGCATATCGTATTTCTCCGCCATTTTGTTGATGGCGGTAAATAAACTGACAAAGTTTTTCTCGGTGTCGATATTCTCCTCGCGGTGGGCAGAGAGCAGGATATACTTGCCCTTCTCGAGTCCTAACCGCGCGTGCACGTCGCTCGCCTCAATTTCGGCAAGGTTGTTGTGCAATACTTCCGCCATCGGCGAGCCGGTGACGTAGGTGCGCTCTTTCGGCAGACCGCAATCCGCAAGATAGCGGCGCGCGTGCTCGGAATACGCCATGTTGACGTCCGAGATGATGTCCACGATGCGGCGGTTGGTTTCCTCCGGCAGGCACTCGTCCTTGCAACGGTTACCCGCTTCCATGTGGAAGATCGGGATATGTAACCGTTTCGCGCCGATAACCGACAGACAGCTGTTGGTGTCACCCAGCACCAGTACGGCGTCGGGTTTGATTTCCGCCATCAGCTTGTACGATTTCGCGATGATGTTACCGCAGGTCTCGCCGAGATCGGCACCGACTGCATCCAAGTACACGTCGGGATCGTCTAATTTGAGGTCCTTGAAAAAGACACCGTTTAAGTTGTAATCGTAGTTCTGACCCGTGTGCGCGAGGATCGTATCGAAATAGGTGCGGCATTTGTTGATGACCGCCGCGAGCCGAATGATCTCGGGGCGCGTGCCGACGATGATGAGTAATTTCAGTTTGCCGTTGTTTTTAAAAGCCGCCATCTTATTTATCCTCCGCCAGTCGTTCTTGAATGTAGGCGAGCGACGCAATCTTTTCTTTCGTCTGCTCGACGTTCAGAAGGTCGGTGTTATTCGAATTGAACTCGGTAAGCGGGTTGCGCTCGGCATCGCCTTTGTTGAAGTATTTGTCGTAGTTTAAGCCGCGGTTGTCGCAGGGAACGCGGTAAAAGTCACCCATGTCGATGGCGTTGGCACATTCCTCGTTTGTGAGCAGGGTCTCGTACATTTTCTCGCCGTGGCGGATACCGATAACCTTGATGTTGTCCTTATCGCCGCCGAATAATTCACACACCGCCTCCGCTTGCGTCTGAATGGTGCAGGCGGGGGCTTTTTGCACGAGAATATCGCCCGCCTCACCGTTCTCGAACGCGAACAGCACCAAGTCCACCGCTTCGTCCAGTGACATAATGAAGCGCGTCATGTTGCCGTCGGTGATGGTGATGGGTTTGCCCGCCTTGATCTGATCGATCCACAGCGGAATGACCGAGCCGCGCGAGCACATCACGTTGCCGTACCGCGTGCAGCAGATCTTGGTCTTATCGGGCGACACGGTGCGGGATTTCGCCACGACCACCTTTTCCATCATCGCTTTGGACGTACCCATCGCGTTTACGGGATATGCCGCCTTGTCGGTGGACAAGCACACGACGTTCTTAACCCCCGCTTCGATGGCGGCGGTCAGCACGTTTTCCGTGCCGATGACGTTGGTCTTGACCGCCTCGATGGGGAAAAATTCGCAGGACGGCACTTGTTTGAGTGCCGCCGCATGGAAGATATAATCCACGCCGTGCATCGCGTTTTTGACAGAGGCGAGATCGCGCACGTCGCCGATATAGAATTTGATCTTGTCGGCGACTTCCGGCATCTTCGCCTGAAATTCGTGGCGCATATCGTCCTGCTTTTTCTCATCTCTGGAAAAAATGCGGATCTCCCCAATATCGGTTTTGAGAAAGCGGTTTAACACCGCGTTGCCGAAAGACCCGGTACCACCGGTGATGAGTAACGTTTTTCCTGCAAAAAGTGACATATTACTTCTCCTCCAATACATCCGCAATTCGCTTACACGCAAAGCCGTCACCATATGGGTTGCTGGCTTTCGCCATCGCGTCGTATGCGGTTTTATCGTCCAACAACAACTTGAAGTTGTCGTAAATCACTTGTTCATCGGTACCCACCAATTTGAGTGTGCCCGCCTTGATACCTTCGGGACGCTCGGTGGTATCCCGCATCACAAGCACCGGTTTACCCAAGCTCGGCGCTTCTTCTTGAATACCGCCGGAATCGGTTAAAATCAGATAACTGCGCGCGAGGAAATTATGGAAATCCAGCACTTCCAGCGGCTCAATGATGTGAATGCGATCGCATCCACCAAGTTCCTCCGCCGCCGCTTGACGCACCACCGGATTCATATGAATCGGGTAAATGGCTTTCACGTCGGGATACTCGTCCATAATGCGGCGAATAGCGCGAAACATCTGGCGCATCGGCTTGCCCAAATTTTCACGGCGATGTGCCGTTATCATAATCAAGCGGCTATCACTTGCCCACTCCAACTCAGGGTGGCTGTATGCGTCACGCACCGTCGTTTTAAGCGCATCAATGGCAGTGTTACCCGTAATGTAAATCGTTTCTTCCGCACGACCCTCGCGGCGTAAGTTTCCCGCTGACATTTCCGTGGGCGCAAAATTGTATTGCGACACAATGGAAACAGCTTGTCGATTAAATTCTTCAGGATACGGACTGTAGATATTGTAGGTGCGCAACCCCGCTTCTACGTGACCAACGGGAATCTGCTTATAAAAACAAGCCAGCGCCGTCACAAACGTCGTGGAGGTATCACCGTGAACGAGCACCACATCGGGTTTGATCTCGTCCAACACGCTGCCAATACCGTTTAAGATATTCGTCGTAATATCAAATAGTGTCTGCTTGTCCTTCATAATGGACAAATCGTAATCCGGTGTTACCGAAAATGCTTCCAATACCTGATCGAGCATCTGACGATGCTGACCGGTGACGCACACCACGGTTTTAATGTTTTCACGACTTTTCAGTTCGTTGACAAGGGGACACATTTTGATGGCTTCCGGTCGCGTGCCGAAAACCAGCATAACGGTTTTCATAGACGTTTCTCCTTACAGATGATACGCGTTGGGTAACGTACAAATGTTATGGCAATCGAGCACCACTTTATTTGACAGTTTATTCATATTCTCTTTGATTTCATCGTGCTTAACCATGACGACCACCAGATCAACGTCATTCAAAAAAGCATCCAAATCGTGATACTGATTCTCGACGATATCTTTGGTAATGAACGGATCATAGGTCTTCAAACCGGTCGCCAAATGACGTTCCTGACTTTCCAGCAATTGCAACGTCGGGGATTCGCGATAATCGTCCACGTTTTCCTTGTACGACAAGCCGTACAAACCAACGCGCGAAATGTCGGTCAAGCCGTTTTCTTTCATAATCTCATAAATACGGTTCAAGACAAAATCCGGCATACCGTCGTTGGTCTTCATGGACTCGTCAATCACCTTGGCAAGACTTGGATAGTCACCGACCAGGAACCACGGATCTACCGAAATGCAGTGGCCACCGACACCGGGACCGGGTTGCAGAATGTTGACGCGCGGGTGCATATTGCAAATCTTGATGATCTCGTATACGTCCATGTTATCATGACGACAGATCTTCGCCAGTTCGTTGGCAAACGCGATATTCACCGCGCGGAATGTATTTTCGACAACCTTGGTCATTTCGGCTGTGCGAATATCCGTTACCACGATCTCACCCTGACAGAACGATGCGTACACCGCTTTGATCTTCTCGCCGATGGCTTTATCGTCCGCGCCGATGGTACGGTTGTTATGTAACAATTCGTATACCATATTGCCGGGAATGATGCGCTCCGGTGCGTGCACCAGATGGATATCCTTACCGATCACAAAACCGTTTGCCTCGATCGCAGGACGCACAAACTTGTCAATCGTGCCGGGAGAAACGGTGGATTCTACGACAACGGTTGCCCCTTTCGGACAAACATCCATCACGGATTTGATCGCCGCCACGACGTAACAGGCATCCACTTTTTTGGAAAACTTATCATACGGCGTGGGAACGGATACGATATAGGTGTCTGTCACTTGATACTCGGTGCTGAACTTGATGCCACCCTTTACGGCATCTGCGAACAGCTCGTCCAGCCCATCCTCTTTAAAGGTCGTTTTGCCGGCGTTGAGTGTTGCCACCAAATCCGAATTGTAGTCTGTTCCCACGACCTCAACGCCGTGAGAAGCGAGCATCAATGCTGTGGGCAGTCCGATATAGCCCAGCCCGATTACGTTAATCATTGTATATCTCTCCTTTATTTCACAAATTTATTCAAAACAGGGATGTGTTGTTTCTCTGTTTTCTCCAAGCCAAAGAACCACAGCGTGGTGCCATACACCACACAGAAAATCAGCACGTTGGCAATGAACGCCCACACACTGCCGTGTAAGAAGCGCGAAGTGGTGAACAACACACCGCCCGATATGAGCAAACACACCCAGATTTTGCTGAAAATTCGCAGGTAAATTTTCAAAACAGGGAGTTTCAATTTACGTTTGAAATACACATTCATCACAATGAGATTACCCAGTACGACGCTGGAAGCAGTGCCGATTGCTGCGCCAATATACGATCCGCCGGAAACCGTCACGATGGTAACAATCGCATTAAACACGGCTGCCAACAGCAAAACGACCGTGAAAAATAACAGTTGATTTTTTGCGCGCAACACCGCCAAGCAGGTATTGATACACAATTCAAACAAAGCTGGGATAATCAAAATCAACGTGATGAGGTAAACGTCTTCAAAGCCCTTGCCGAGCCAAAGACGAATAAAGTCCGGCCCCACGCAGAAGAAGCCAACCAAAGCAGCACCTAATAACAAAAATTGCGTCCGTCCCACACGTACGATCAACCGAATGATGTTCGTATTGTGTTCATCATCTTGTGCCAGCACTTTGCTGACAGTAGGAAGCAGTACACTCGAAACACCCATCGATAGGTTTTGAAACATATTATAAATCAACAAAGCCATCGAGTAAATCGTCACGGGGGTAGGGCCTAAAATCGCACCGATTACCACATTGTCAAGATTACCGCCAATGTGATAGGCAATCGATACCAAAAATGTGTATACGGTGTATTTTCCAGTTTCGAAAAACAAGGAAAAGTTCAAGCGAGAAAAGCAAACGGTAGTGGGAGTTTGTCGACGAACATAGACGAAATTAATCCCCATAAACAAAATCGTTAGTGCCGTGTCCAACAACACCAAGACCAAAGCATCTGCTTTAATCTGCAACAGAACGACAACCAATCCCGCACGCGCAAACAATTGCAGTAATCGAATGCTGTTAACATAGGCAAAACGATTTGATCCTTGAATCACGCCACTAATAATGCTGGACCACACGTGCAAGAGCATATTCACAATCTGCACGATAAAAAGAAGTTGCGCTTTTTGAATTTGCGGTTCGGTGAACGTGGCGGCATACGTCGGGCGAATCGTGAAAAACACACCCGCAGACACCGCTACAATGATGCCGCACATCATAAGCGCTTGCATAATACTCATGCCTAAAAACGAAGGTATCTTATCCTCTTCGTGGTTGGCTTTGTATTTGGCAACATACCGCATAACCGTACTGCCAAGTCCCAAATCCAACACCATAAGCGTGCTGGCCAGCGCAGCAACCGTCTTATACACACCGTATTCGGCATCACCTAAACATCCCACAATATACGGCGTCATAAGAAGCCCGTATACGGTGTTACAAATCATAAGCAAGTAGGAAAGTACCGCACCTGCTTTCACTTGACCGATTTTTTTCATCAACAGCCCCCCTTCTTTGCCGCTTATACGCTATCCGTAGCACTCGATCGTAATTCCCGCCCAATATCGGCAACAGTTGTGAAACGGATGTGCTTGTCACCCGCACATGCCTGCAACAACGCATTCATATTCTGCAACCATACGTCGTTTATCAGCTTAGGGTGACCAATAACCGCGACATACCCCGTCTTCTTACCGCTTTTTTCAAGTTTAAGAAGAGCACGTTTTATAGCACAGTAGTGTAAGTAATCACACGAAAGCATCCGCTTACCATTTATATAGGTTAAAAGCAATTTCAAACGATTAGTGCGTTTTTTAGGGGTCGAAGCCACCGTCTTTCCAATATACGTTCCCCGCAATTTGCCGAGTTTCAGATTACGCTCAGTTTCTGGCGAAAGGATACGACGGACAAGTGAATTTGCAACACAGCCGATCGGCAATTCAAATGTCTGCCCCTGCTCCGCCGGCACCATTTTTTCTAGCGCCTCCTTGTTGTTCACCCACCAACCGGTGCGATCAACCGGTATCGCTGTGTAATCATACACGTTGATGCCGTGTCCTTTTTGCTGAACGGCAACGGATGAATCTATCCAAATACCATTTTGATTTAAGGCCTCAAACAAATCGGTGTGAGGTTGGATGCAATACCCTCCCGCTCGGTACGCGACACACGCATACTGCGGATTCACGGCTTTTAAATGCGTTTCCAAAAAGGTTTTTCCCCACGCAACAATGGAAGAAACTGACCACGCTTTGTTAGTGTCAAAACCGAACGTATGCAAGCGATAGCTTTCCGTATCGAATACCCATTGGCCATCCCGCCATTCGGAACAGAGCCAGTTGGAATGAATGTGCAGTTGCACATCGTGCCCTGCGCGAATCATCTGCTGAATCTGCGCAATGAATTTTTTACAGTAATCGGTAAGACCGTATTGTTCATGCATATACACTGACAATACATCCACAAAAAACGTACCTTTGATACCGCGCGCATCCATCACATCTAACAGTCGTTGTGTAGGCGCAAACAAGATCTCGTCATCACTCCCGTAATTCTCCCCAAAAAACAACTCATAGTCAAAGGTCAATGCTATGTTTAGCAAATCTCCGTCCCTCCACTTAGTCCTTATTTACACAAGACCGCTCGAATTCAATCAACTGACCAAATTCGATTTCCCAATTCAACTCTTCTGACATCCGTTTAGCGTTTTCGGCACACGTATTGTAAAAGTCTTTGTCGGTATACAGTTTGATGGCCGCTTTCGCAAATTCTTGCGGCGTATTCTCTTCCAAAACGATACCAAAGGCATACTTGTCGTTTAAATACCGATGTTCCGGGATATCCGACATGATGACAGGCAAGCCCGCCGCCGCGTATTCAAAAAGCTTGTTGGATACGGACATCTTGAAATTCAGGCAAATGGCTTCCGTCATCGCTACCCCTACCGCCGATTTTGACGCATACGGGATCAATTCCTGCACCAGCACGGGCGGATAGAATACCACGTTTTGCGCATTCAACTGCGAAGCCCTGTCACGCAGTTGTTGTTCCATCGTGCCAAAGCCGCGCAGTGCCAGCTTGATATCGGAATGCTCCTGCAAAAGAGGCGCCGCTTCCACCATGATGTCGTAACCGCGTCCGGCGTAAAACTTACCGTGGTTAAGCACTTCAAACCCTTCGTGTTTATCGGTTGCAACATGTTGTTCAGATCTTAACGCGCAGTTCGTAACGACCATGGGTGTCGGAATGTGGTATTCCTTTGCAAAATAATCCGCCGCCGCGTGGGAAACGCAAACCATTTTATCGACGTGTTTACACATACGGCGTTCTTTGCTTTTCAGAAACAGCGCGTATGCCTTTTTATTGCCGGTAAAAAAATTTTCAACGCATATTTCGTGCGAATCGTAAATCAGCTTGCATCCCAGTATGCGGCTGGCTTGATACGCAGGGATCAACGCATTCAAATCATTGGCATGGATCACATCCGGCTGATACGCCACAATGGCATCGCACACCACCCGGTTACGCACGCGTTCCCGCAACAATTTTCGAAACAAATTGCGTTGCTTTCCTTGATAGTGTACAGGCATCTCCACGATGGTCGTGGGGCACGGAATAGCGGCTACCTTCTCCTCATCGTAACGTATGCAACGCATACCCACACAACACAGCTCCACCCCTTGCGCTACGTATTCGCAAATCTGCCTACGCACACGAGGGTCATGCCAAATCGAATTTAATACAACGTCACAAACTTTCATACCATTACAGCTCCGCTTTCATTAAATTTTCAAACAGGGCGATATCATCAAATGTTTCGCGATTTTGCAAAATCCATTCCTGCGGTTTGTCCCACCACCGAAATGCCAGCAAAGCCTCTATCTGTTCATCAGAAAATCGCTTTTTAATCGTTTTGGCGGGCACACCGCCAACCACTGTATACGGGGGGACGTCCTTGGTTACCACCGCGCCCGCGGCAATCACGGCACCATCACCGACGGTAACTCCGGCGATCAATGTTACACCCTCGCCAATCCAAACGTCGTTGCCGATGACGACCTCTATTTGATTTTCCTTGTCAGCAAACCGTTTCTCGTCAAACATCGGTTTGTCGCGCACCGGAAGATCAACGCAACAAGCGTTACTGTACAAGGACGGATGGGTTGACACAAAGGTTTGGGTCGGATGGAACCCGTTAACGGTCCTGACCCGAGGAGCAATACTGGTATAACGACCTATTTTCGCTTGAATGTCGGCGTTATTTCCAATATACGTGCCATACCCCATAATACCGTTAAATCTTGCACCGGGTCCCATATAGTTGGCGCCCTCAAACGTTGAACGGCGCGTAATACAGCATCTTTTTGAAATGCGCACATGCTTTCGCCATTTGTGACGCATATACAGCATCTTTAATTGTGCTTTCAAGACCGTATTCCTCCCTCCACCGCCGTTGATTTGCGTATCATCGCCAAGCAGATGCCGATCATAAAGAAAAACGGCCATTCCACAAGGTACGAGCTTGACAGCAACAACTTCACAAACGTGGTGCAGATCAGCATGAGCAAAAACACAAGCGCTTCGTGGTCTTGACGCTGCTTATATAAAGCCTTAATCGGTAAGATCATTACTGCCACAATGGCGATAGTCCCAAACAGCACACCGAACTGGATCCATAATTCTAAGAACACATGGTGTGGATAGGTGCCCAACAGGACACGATCTCCCAGCAGACCGTAGCCGAAGAAGGGGTTCTCCCCAATCGCTGTCAGCGAGAGTGCAATCAACCGGGTGCGACCGCTGTCGTCTATCATCTCGCCTTCAATATAGGCATCAAATATGCGCGTGCTGAAACCTCTTTTTCCGAATTGTGTGGATAAGAATTGCGCCACATTGGTCATCGTGTCACCCGAAAATACCAGCACAAGCACCGCCGCAATGACAACCACGCTCAGCAGTTTTTTCCAAGAAGTCTGCATTTTTTTAAGATTTAGCAGTGAAATAATGGCTATGAACACAACGACACACAAAATCGGGCCGCGCGTTCCGTAAATAAACAACGTCCCTGCGCCAAAAACGGCAACCAGCCAATACCATAACGGCTTGCTTTTGTCGGTATACGCATAATACAGTAAATACATGACGCTCGGCAAAACCTTGTACGCCGCATCCATATTATCTTCCATCAACGTTTGTCCCGATGCCATTTGGTAATTTTGATACACAAACATAACCAACATTGCCAATAAGGACGCCAAAAACAGCAGCTTTTTATGGCGTTCATGGTCGTAGCATACACCGATAAACATCATCGGTACCGACACGACAAGAATCCGCCCCAACTGTTCACCGATCACCGTTATATTTTGCGGATGGAATACAACAGTTAAGGCAATCGCGGCCACCACCAGCAGATATATTAATAGTTCCGTTACCCGTACTTTTTTCACTATCCACGGAAAAGCCAGTAATACAAAAGCGATAAAAATTAAGGGATAGATGTTGGCGATCGGGCTGCCGATCAACGGTATTCGTTGTACAAAAATCAACCCAAAATTCACCAGTGTGTACCGTGTCCACGCCAAAAATAGGACGATGGTGAACGCCAGTTCCGAGGCGAAAACGGTTGCCTTTTTTTGCTTTCCAGCGCGCTGTATTTCCATAAGCTTCTCCTATCGCAAAGGCTTTGATTTGCAAAGTGTATCTAACAAACTAAGCAATTTCTCGGCTTGCTTTACGTTGTTCTTTTCTTCCAGTATAAACGCTTTGGCGGCGGTACCTTTTGCGTGCAGTTCTGCCGCATCACGCGTTAACAAATCTCTAAGCGCCGCGGCGATACCGTCGGCTGTTTCTTCTTCAATCAAGTACACATGCGGCAGGTGATCTGCCGGCATACCGGGTAATTTCGTCGTTAAGATCGGCGTACCCGACGCCATATATTCCATATTTTTAGATGGGAAGGAATACTTGGTGTAATCCTCCCCCGTCGGGCGGGGATTGACAAGCAACGTTGCCGCCAGTTCCGCTTTCACGATCTCGGCGTTCGGCGCGACGCCGTGATACTTGATCTGCGGGTATTGTTTGGTAAGTTCGGTCAATTCGGTGGCAAAATCGCCGTTGCCGTACACGTGCAATTCGGTATTCGGCACGTTTGCCTGAATGAATCCATTCACTAAGTTGCCGATACCGTAGATCTTGCGAAGTGAGCCGGCATACAGGCATATCTTTTTATCCGCTTTCCCCTCCGGGGTGTTTAGCACCTGCGCCATCGCGGTATCCGCATGACCCTCCAGCACCACATAGGGTTTGTTTTTAGGGTTAACGACTGCACTCATCTGTTCCGTCAGCAACAGATACAGATCGAACTTCTGCATGATTTGCAGATTGATTCTCTCATGAACGGGAATTTTCTGATTATTCGGTCGGTGGCAGGGGACGTCCGTGACCACGCCCACCGTCTTCATTCGGCGCAACTTGCCTGCCATCAGTGTTGCCATCGCTCCGGAAATGTTTAATGCATCACATACCAGTGCCGTATCGTTTCGGTTTGTTTTCATAAACATCACCCGAAAGAACACGCTGAACAACACCGATATATTTCGCAAAACGGGCAAATTGAAAAACGGTACGTAGTGGTAGCGGATGCCCTGATAACTATCCGTCTCCCCTTTGAAAAAAATCTGAGACGTCAAACTCCGATTAATGGGGCGACTGGAGATCGCATCCACTTGTGCACCGCAGGACTTAAATCCTTCCAGCAGAAGCTGATTGTATTTTTGCGCCTGCTGCTGAATACGCTGTCCCTTGCTCTCTACATATTCATAAAATTTCTGCGGCGAACATCCACTGTAGACGTGAATTACATGCATGATACTCTGCCTTACTTTCTGTTAAGATAATGTTGTAATTTCTGAGCAGGATTACGAATAATGGATAACACCCTTCTTGCTCTGTCTGCCAATGTAACCGTGTTAACCCCAAACGCGAGCACTCTCGGCTCCAGAATCTTCATGGTTCCATAGGACAACGTCAAGTCTTTGCGTTCTCGTTCATTGCAGGAGAGCAGCACCGACATCAGTGCCGCGCAGTTGGCAACCTGAACGGATATACAATCATTCATATCCAAAGACTGCTCAATAGCCGCTGCCCAACCTCCTACACGCTGTTCCACATAAAAACGGTCCCGGATATCCACATGCGCAATGGGTTGATTCCCGACAGCTTCCAACCAAGTATTGAAGGCCTCACTTTGGAATACATCCGTCGTGAATTCACGGTAATACCGGCGCATATCTTGTGCAAAGGTTTCCGGTGCCGCCACGGTTCGCCCATAGGTTTGCCCCGCCTCAAATAGGCCGCTGCGAATCACAACGGCATTTGCAGGAATCTTTTCAAACTGCCGCCGCGCATAAAACGCCATATCGGCACCGTTGGTGTTGCCTGCCGTAAAATGCAGATAATCCTTTTCTTTTTCTTTGTCGGCGGGTGCTGCCTTTATATACTGATAGGGGATGCCAAACGTCTTTGTCAGCTTTTTCGGGATCTGCTTATCGCTACTGCTGATGTTGGCATGCTGAGAAGTATAGCACGAAAACGGCACACCCGATTTCAGAAGGGCGGCGAAACTCAGGCGAGAATCCTTGCCGCCGGTTAATGCCAGCACCAATTCTCTGCCGGAAAACCGATGTATGTTATACATGGCGTTCGTCAGCAGATCCGCAACCGCCTGACATTTCTCATCGGAAGTCAGTTCCCGTCGATCTTCCATCCACAGCTTGGGTTCACAGGCAATACCGTCTTTCGTATAAACCAGCTGTTGGGTACACAAAAGGGTATGACCGCCCTCAACGATACAGCCGGGCAGCACTTGCCAAGAAAGCCCTTGGGGTTTCACCGTCCCGCGTGTTGGTCTATCCGTGATCGTTGCAAGCAGCGCCGGTGAGGACGTTACCACCCACTGTTTATCTGCACCGACATAAAACGCACTCATCAGACCACACGCATCCGTAAACAGCGAGGTATCCGTAATCAGTGTCCAGCGCCCGGTCCAGTATTTGGTTGCGGCAAGCAGACCGTCTGCAGGAAAACGGCGCACGTCATCTTCCGGCTGTTTATCGCGAGCATCCGTGCAAAAGGCATTGCCCAAAAGAACAGCCTGCTTACCGTCAGCCGTTTGCAACAGTGCCGTATTCAATTCCCGATGGGTGTATAAATACGCCCCCGGCAGTCTGTTCTCCTGCATATCCGTAAACGCCAACGGTCGTGACGATAGCACGTATTGGCGTTTGGCGATGCTTGTCATATTACAATCTCCACCACTTGAAGCCAAATTCCTGCAGTTGTTCAATGCTGTACAATCCTTTGACATCAATCAGAACTTTCTCACCCTCGGGGCGGAACATGGCTTTGATGTTGTCCAAAGACAGTTCCTTAAACTCGTTGTGCGCGACAGCGACGATCAGGCAATCCATGTCTTTAAGCTCCGCCATGGGGGTAAGCGTGACGCCGTATTCGTGCATGGCATCCCGCTCGGACGCCCACGGATCGACCACAACGGGCTCGATGCCGTATTCCTTGAGCCGCACGATCACGTCGTTCACTTTACTGTTACGCGTATCGGGACAATTTTCCTTAAAGGTCAACCCTAAAATGCCGACTTTGGCTTTCTTCGGCGATAAGCCCGCCAAAATCATCTGTTTGATAGTGGCATCCGCCACAAACGCACCCATACCGTCGTTGACGATACGGCCGTTCAAGATGATCTGGCTGTGATAACCGAGCTTTTCGGCGTCGTAGGTAAAATAATACGGATCCACACCGATGCAATGTCCGCCGACCAATCCGGGACGGAAACCGAGCGCGTTCCACTTGGTGTTCATACCGTCTACGACCTCGTTGGTGTCGATGCCCATACGGTCAAACACCATCGCAAGCTCGTTCATAAACGCGATGTTGATATCGCGTTGGCTGTTCTCCACCACCTTGATCGCCTCAGCAGTCTTGATGGTTGATACCGGATGGGTGCCGACCTCGATCACGAGATCGTACACCTTTTTGATCTCGTCGCACGACTCAGCATCCATACCGGATACGATCTTGTGAATATTCTCCAAGCGATGCACTTGGTCGCCGGGATTGATACGTTCGGGGGAATATCCCACTTTAAAATCCACGCCGCAGGTAAGGCCGGACTCTTTCTCTAAGATCGGCACACACACGTCTTCAGTCACGCCGGGGTACACGGTGGATTCGTACACCACGATCGCCCCTTTGCGCAGATGGCGACCTACGATGGTGCTGGCACCCACCACGGGCGTCAGATCGGGCGTGTGGTCGGTGTTCACGGGTGTCGGCACAGCGACCACGTGGAACAGCACTTCGTCCAAAGCGGTCTCATCCGCCGTGAAGTTGACGGTACTTGCCTTTACCGCTTCGGCGCCCACTTCGTTCGTGGGATCTTTACCCGCCTTATACAGGTCTACTTTTGCCGCGTTTACGTCAAATCCCGTTACACGGAGCCCTTTTTTCGCAAACGCGATCGCCAAAGGCATACCGACGTAGCCCAGACCGACTACGCTAAGGACCGCTTCTTTGTTGACTAATTTTTCATACAAACTCATAATCGTTATCCCTCCAAAGATCGTTTGGCAATTTGCGCATACGAGAAAGTGGATATGCCGTGTTCAACTGCAACGGTTTGTAAAGCCGCACATTGCTCCTTTGCCTGTAAAACGGTATCGGCATAGGAAGCCGGTGTATCCTCTTCGAAATACACGCAGTTTCCGCCGAGATCGATGTGATCAAATCCCGCAAGCCGACGGAATGCACACGGTTTTCCCATCGCGACCGCCTGTTCCCACAGCACGGAATGCAGACCGGGAAAGGCGATAAGATCCGCAACGGCGAATTCGTTGTAAATGTCCGCCGATTGCTTCCAGCCGATGTACCGCACCCGCTCGCTGAGCTGACGATTGAACTGCGCTTCGAGATCGGGATGTACACTGCCGAACACAAGCAACTTGATATGCGGATCTTCCAGCTCGTTCACCGCTTGCATCAAGGTAAGCACCTGCGGCTTGTTATGGTCGATCTTGCCACCGGTGATGACCGCAAAATCGTCCTCGCCGAGTCCGTATTGCCGGCGCAACCGCGCACGCACCTCCGGCTGACTCGCGGCTTGCACGCTGTCATCATCCGCGCCCATAACCAGTAACTCGACCTTATGTTTCGGCAAACCGTACATATTGATCAAAAAGTCCACGCGGGCGGGAAGCACACCGTAGAATTTCGTAACGTACGGTTCCAGCTTCTGCGCGTAATGCCGCCAGACAACGCGATGCAGGATGTTTTTGGACACCCATCCTTTCGCGCTGTTGACCGAATCGGCGTGATTGTCCACATACACGCGCGTGCCCGGATGCCGCTTACAATAGCGGATCACTTCCGCTGCGGAGGCAGACTGCACACCGTGAATGAAAATACATTCGGGGGCGCAGCGCTCCAGTTCCTCACGCAACCCCTCATAGCGTTTTAAGCGGTGCGATACCCTTCCTTTTTTATAGGCAAGACGGGTAACCGGAATGCCGTATTCGTTAATATAGGAGGACGGCTTCGACAACCAGTTGCCTTTACCGTTTTCATCAAAGGTAAACAGCGACGCGACAATTTCGACCTCGTGTCCTTGTTGCTTGTGATATTTCGGAAGATAATTTTCCTGGTAGGAGTAATTGTCGATGTAAAAACACGCCAGCATCAGGTGTAAGACCTTCATCCGTTCTCCTCCCACTGTTTCAAAAGTTCACAAGGATCGTCAAAACGATTGCCGTGCGCTTTGAGCGTTTCCTCATCCCAGTTCCACCACTGAAGCGCTTGTAATTTCGCTACCGTTTCTTCGTCGAAGCGGTAACGAATGATTTTTGCGGGAACACCCGCGACGATCGCATACGGCGGGATATCCTTGGTAACGATAGATCCCATCCCGATCACGGCACCGTCACCGACCGTCACACCGGCTTTGATCGTTACGTTTGCACCGATCCACACGTCGTTACCGATAGCGGTGTTGGGATGCACGGGGCGCGGTAACGTGCCGTAAGAAAGTTTCGTGACGTTTTTTCCTTTGTTGAACACCGGAGAGGTGGAAACGTACGTCGCATCGTGCTCCGGCAACCCGCACACAACGGAATCGGAAATCGAACAGAACTTCCCAATGTTGGTTTTATAAAAATAGCACGAGCGGCCGGTGTACGACCCTTTATCGATGGTGCTGCTCGAAAAGCGGCTGCCGCCGCCGATATGCGCACCTTTCGCCACCTGCGAACGGCGCACGAGCGCAACGCCCGACCGACCGGACAAAAAACTTATTAAGGATGTGAAAATCGCAGAGAGCATCTGTCTGTCTCCTTCCTCATGGAGTTGCCGTTTTGCGAATTAAGCCACCGTACTTTTGCACCGCCTGCACCTTGTCCGCGTGTTCGACGGCATAAGTGCGGGCGTTTTTAGTTTTCGACGCACCGTTCCAGCACGGAAAGTCTGGCACGCGTGCCGTGTTCTTTTGAAAAAAAGGTCTTTGCCAATTCCCGACCGTTTTTGCCAAAACGGCGGCAACGCTCACGGTCAGTGTAACCCGTGCGAAGCGCCTGCGCCAACGCATCCGCATCCTCGGGCGCCGCGCATAAGCCGACGTCGTGTTCACGCACGATGCGGCACAGATCGCTGTCCTCGTCGAAGGAGGTCACGATAGCGGTACCACACGCCATAATGCTGGCCGCTTTACTGGGAAAAGCACCGCCGCCGGCACCCGCTTTACATAGCACCACCGACATATCGCCCAGACTGTATACCTGCGGCACCCGCTCAAGCGGTTGCATCGGGAACAGATACACGTTGGACAACCCGCTCTCCTTGATTTGCCGTTCCAATGCGTCCTTTTCAGAGCCGTTGCCGAAAATGACAAAACGCACGTCGGGATATTCCGTAAACTGCTTGGCACATTCCACCAACAGTCCGACGTTTTGCGAGTTGCCCAAATTGCCGGCATAGGTCACGTAAAAGCCATCTCGCGGCAAGGATAACTCGTCAAACAACGGATTCTCCTCCCGCGGCACGGGGTGCGTGCTCTCGGAATCGATCCAGTTGTAGGCCACCGTAATCTTATCCGACGGGACTCCCCGCGCGATGAGCGCGTCTTTCATACTGTCGGAAATCGTCAGAACATGCTCCGCGTTACGATAGGTTATGTTCGACACCCGGTTACCGATCTTCCAAAGGAGAGAGCCCCGGCGCGCAATGCCGGAACTGACCAAAGAATCCGGAAACAGATCCTGCACCACGTATACGTACGGAATACGCCGAATTTTTTTCAGCAGCGTTGCCATCAAGCCGTTGATCGGCGGTGTACTGCCGCTCCACAGTAAATCCACCTTTGGTGCACGCAATCCAAACCACAGCAACTGCAACTCCAAGACGGCGTATCGCAGCGCCCTGCCCACAGTGCCTTTTCCCTCTTGAAACAAGGAGAAACGCCAAATATGGAGCTTCCCGTCCAATTCGGTTTCGATCTTTCTGTTTTTGCTGTATTCCCGCCGCACCTCATCGCTGACACCGCGAGTCGGTGTCGGGGCATAGACATACATGGTATGACCGGCATCCGCCAATGCTCTGCGGAAATCCTCCGCAAAGTGAGCGCCCGAGGTTTTTTCGGGTTTGAAATAAGAATACAAAAACAAGATCTTCATACGTCTTCCCCTTGTGAAACAATCTCTACTGTTGCTCTGTTCCGACTGCAGCAGTCTCCGTTGCCTGTGCTTCGATCGGCTCGGCGTTGGTATATACGTTCTCGTGCTTTAACACGACGACAAAGGTTTTAAAGAAAATTTTTATATCCAGCCACAAGGTAACGTTCTGCGCATACCAAGCATCGTACAATCGTTTTTCTCTGACGCCGATGCTGTTGCGATAATACGCTTGTGTATAACCGGTGATGCCCGGTTTTACGTCCATCTTGGCTTCTTCATCCGGCTGATAGGTGCCCAGTGCACCCGCGCCGCTGGCACGAGGACCGATCAAGGTCATATTCCCAATCAAAATATTGAAAAATTGCGGCAGTTCATCGATGCTTGTTTTGCGGATAAAGCGCCCCACCTTGGTGACACGCGCGTCATCGGAAGAATTGTATGTACTGCCATCTTGGTTTGTCCAGTTTGGCGCGTTGACGATCATCGAACGGAACTTGTACATATCAAAGATCCGACTGCCTTTTCCGATGCGTTTAGCACGATAAAAGACAGGACCGCCATCTTCCAGTTTAATGATTGCACCAACCACCAAGGTGATCAACAGCAGAAACGGTAAGGCGCACAGTCCGATCACGATATCAAACGCTCGCTTTACCACGACCACGTAAAAGCTCCGGCTTTTTGCCTTCATCGACAGTCGACTCCTTTCCAATCGGTGTAATCACGATGTACTCTTCCAACATGTGTTTTGCTTTCCCCGCCAACGCCTCCGCTTCGTCGGGAGTGTTTCCCTCGGTAATGACCCAACCGCAAGTATCGGATTTGTCTTGATACTCCCGCTGGACGTCGCCGACCGTCTTACGCATAACCACGTCCCGTATACCGTTGGTACCGATCAGCCCCGACATATCACGAATCTCCGTAATAGTTCCGGGGCGATAGATCAGCAATCGCGTAGCAATGCAGCGGTTCTCTTTCGGTTCGGCATCCACCGTTTCGCCTAACGCCAAACGAATCGTGTTGTCCAAAACATTCACGCCGCGTGCGTACGGGACGATGTGGGACGCAATCAAATTTTGACCGATACGAATTCCGCAATCGATGATATACGGTTTGCCGTCGTCCTCCGACAGAATCACGTCAAAATTGACACTTCCCATGGTAATGTCCAAGGCGGCGATTGCCTGTTTGATTTCTGCGGAAATACGCGATTCTGCCTCGGCGGGCAATCCCGAAGGCGTGCGATGGCCGTACACGATCTCACCGTCCGCCGTTTTTTCAAAGGTCGTTTTGATGATAGCGTAGACGTATGTCGTTCCGTTGCAGACGTATGCCTCCACCGTGTATTCCTCGCCGCGAATCATATCTTCTTTGTAAACGCTGCCAAACCGCGCGTTTGCAAATGCGAACTCGACCGCTGCGTTCAACTCGGATGCATCGTTCACCACACAAACGCCCTTGCTGCCGGAACCGTCGCTCGGCTTGATCACACACGGATAGGTGAAAACATGGTCATCGGCATCCTTTGGCGAAGTCATTTCAAAAAAATCGCCCTGTATGTTGCACCCGTGCTCCGCAAGACGCTTTTTGATCGCATACTTGCTTTTTGACAATTCAGCCGTCGCCTCCGGCAACGCAGGCAGTTGCAAACGCTTGCCGATATACGCCACCGTAGGCAACGTGATGGTGGCTCCGTACGTCATAACCGCATCAATCCCCAGCGACTCGGCATATTTCAGACAAGCGTCTTTGTCCAACACGTCAATCACCCTGCCCGCAGTAGCAACTTGAAGCCCCGCGGCATTAGGGTTAGCATCCACGCAATACGCTTGATCACCGTTTTCAAGAATGCGTTTGATTAACGGTATTTGGTAGGCGCCACCGCCTATCACCAGGATTTTTTTCATACTCATCTCGCCCAATCAACCTTAAAATGTGGTTTTAAACACACTGTTTCGAACAATATCCAACACCTGCTCGGCATGCTCGATCGCCGTATCGACTGTGTCGGCTTTTGCGACGATATAGCCGCATCCATCCAGATTGGTATGATATTCGTTGACAGCTTGGCCAACCTCCAGATGGTGATAAATCTCCACTCCGTATTTCTGCTCAAGCGCTTTAAAATCGGGGAGTTGTTTGACAACGCCCGTATCAAACGCCAACAAGCGCGTTGCCACCGCCCCGTGTGCGATCGGTGTCAGATCCACCTTATCACCCACCGCGTTGCGGATCATATTCGCCACGTAATCCACGCCTGTTCCATAGGGAATGATGCACGGACCGATCATATTACCGCCCATTCGAGCGCCGATGTCGATAATATATATCTTCCCCTCCGCCGTGATGAGCAAGTCCATATTGACAGAGCCGAAGTTGATGCCGAGCGCCTCGATCGCTTGTTGTACACATTGCTTCGCGCGTTGCTCGACTTCATGCGGCAGATCTGTTGGGATCGCGTGGCCGAGTTCGGCATAATACGGCGGCTCGGTCATCCATTTGCGCATGATACCCAGTACGTGGACCTCTCCGTTCACTACCAAGCTCTCGGCCCCGTATTCTTTTCCGACGATAAACGTTTCCACCGTGGCACACTTGGTCAGTGAGGATGCCATTGCAAAACGGCACGCCGATGCAAACGCATCCTTGGTATCCACACGCGAAGCGCCACGACTGCCGGAACCGTCACAGGGCTTTACCATAACGGGGAATGTGATCTGTTGGCACAGTGCCTCCAAGTCGGTATCACTACCCACCTCATACGCCTGTTCGGTATCGTCCACACGATGCTCATACAAGCATTTTCGCACGCGATATTTGTTTTTGATCAGTTTGGCGACTTCATATTTCAGTCCGGGCAGGTGCATTTCCTGCGCAATATACGCGGCAGTCAACACGCCGTAATCGGTTGCCGCCGTTAAGACGCCGTTGATATTTTCTTGCCGCGCATAGGCAAGACACGCTTCCTCATCCACGATGTTGATCGTCGCATGGTGGTCGGCATAGGCAAAACCGACCGCAGAGGGATCCGCATCCACCGCATAGGTATCGTAACCCAGTTCTTTTGCTTTGCGGATCACAAACGCCTGTAAAAAACCGGCGCCGATAATGAGTATCTTTTTTGCCATAGTGCTGCCCATTCCTTTAGCGAAGATAGTCTTTCAGAATCTCACAATAGTTGTCTGAAATATACGCCACGTCGTCGTCCGAAAGGCGCGTATGTAACGGCAACGTGATCTCGTTTGCAAACATCGCGTACGCGTTCGGGTAATCCGCAATATCAAAGCCGAGATTCTTGTACGCCGTGTGCATCGGCAGCGGCTTATAATGCACGTTGCAGGCAATACCCCGCTCTGCCATTTTGACGATGATCTCCTGGCGCTGTTCCGGTGTGATACCGGGGATACGCGTTAAGTACAGGTGACCCGACGAGGTATATGTTTTTGTGTAATGCGGCAACGTCTTCACGCCGATAAGTCTAAACGCCGCGTCGTACCGCTCGATGATCTCGCGGCGGCGGCGGAGCATCCCGGGATACCGCTCAAACTGCCCAAGCCCGATCGCACCCATGATATCCGTCATGTTGCACTTATACCACGGGCCGACGATATCGTATTCCCACGCGCCGAGCTGCGTTTTCGCCAGCGCGTCCTTGCTCTGCCCGTGCAAACTGAGCAGTTGGAACTGCTTGTAAATGTCGTTATCGTCAATACCGTCAATGGTGCGCCAGGTACACGCACCGCCCTCGGCGGTGGTGAAGTTTTTGACTGCGTGGAAACTGAAGTTGGTGAAATCCGCGATCGCGCCCACCTTTTTGCCGTCCCGCTCGGCACCCAGCGCGTGAGCGGCATCGCACACGACCGCCACTCTGCCGATGGCTTTTTGGATATCGGTGGTGGGTCTAAACAACGTTTTCTTGCGGCGGACGATCTCAAAAATGCGGTCGTAGTCGCACGGAATACCCGCGATATCGACCGGAATGATCGCCTTGGTGCGCTCGGTGATCGCGGCTTCCAGTGCGTCGTAATCCATCTCAAGCGACTCTTTTTGACAGTCCACTAACACAACACGAGCGCCCACGTGGTCAATGACCGAAGCGGACGCTGTATAGGTATACGCACAGGTGATGACCTCGTCCCCTGCACCGATCCCCAGCACGCGCAGTGTCATTTCGGCACAGGCAGTCTGGGAATTTAAACAAACGCATTTCGCCGTACCGACGTAACAGCTAAGCAGCGCTTCTAATTTTTTGACTTTCGGTCCGGTGGTGATCCATCCGGAACGGAGGGTATCCACTACCTCCGCTATCTCCCGTTCCGAAATGTCGGGCGGGGAAAACGGAATATTTCGTTTCAAGTCTGCATCGTGTACCATCAAAAG
>JAFSGO010000063.1 GCA_017440765.1 Clostridia bacterium | reverse complement strand
GATATCCGCTTTAGACAAGGAATCCGCCAAGCAAGCACCGATGACTTCGGTACCGTCCAAGCAAAGAATAGTATCCACAACGGTATCGGCATAGTAGTAGGAACTGAGTTCTTCCGCCACGGCACGCGCCTCCGACATACGCGCTTTTTGTGCCACCACATCAATGTAATAATTGCTGTGGCAGTTACCGGTGGCAAAATGCCCCATCGCAACACGCAAAAATAAATTGTTGCGTTTGGTTGCGTATTTCATGGTGTGTAAAGTTGGCATTACCGTTCCCCCTTTAAGGTTCTTTTCTATATTTTACACGATTTCAGAAAGCTGTGCAAGAGGTTAGGCAACTTTTTTCGTTTTCCACTTGCCGATGCGATAGAAAATGACCGTTAACACCGCGCCCAGCACCCACGACGATAACAATGAAATTTGAATACATTCATTGTGTCCGTACGGCAATTCTGCCGTTCTGGTAAGAAACGAAATACCGTATGCTAACGGGACACGGATCAAAACCGTCGTAATCAGTGAGATCCACATCGGTGTCAGGGTGTCCCCCGCACCGCGCATAATACCCGACAAACTTTGCGTAACAGCTACCGCAATATAGCCCACCGCAAGGATCTTCATGAGATAATAACTCATGTCAACCAACTCTGTCGTTTCGGTGAAAACGCCCATCAGCGATTTGCCGAATAACAGTATGATAACGGTAATTACGGTGGAACAACCGACCGCCAGCAACGTTCCTTGTAAGGCACCTTTCGACACACGGTCGTATTTATTGGCACCCACGTTCTGACCCGCAAACGTGGTAAGTGCCGTACCAAACGAGAAATTCGGCATCATAGCAAAACCGTCCACGCGCATGATAACTACGTTGGCAGCAATGTAAAATTCGCCAAAGCAATTCGTAAGCGACTGTACCACGATCATAGCGGATGAGAAGATCGCTTGTGTGGCACCGGACGGCAGGCCCAATTTGACAAGCGTTTTGACATACTTTCCAATCGGTTTCATATACCGGAAGCCGAAATCAAAATGTTCACGCATACGCGCAAGTTTTATCAAACACAACGCCGACGAGATAAACTGTGCAATCACCGTTGCCAGTGCGACACCCGCTACGTCCATATGCAAAACAGCCACAAAATAGATATCTAATACAATGTTGATAACCGTGGCAACCAGCAGGTAAATCAGTGCCGAGACCGAATCGCCCAAGCCGCGCAATATACCACTTAGGATATTATAATATCCCATGCCGAACATGCCGATCAGTGAGATCATCAAATAACTGTAACAGCCGTCCAAAATGGCTGCCGGCGTATTGAGCAACACCAAAACCGGGCGGATCAACGGTGCCGTAACCACGATCAAGCCCACGCAAGCAATCAGCGTCACCGTAATACAGTTGCCCACCGTATAGGATAGTTCCTCGCGCTTACGCGCACCGAAATATTGTGACACCATGACGCTGGCACCCGCAGAAATACCGATAAACAGCACGAGCAGCATGTTAAGGATCGGCAACGCACTGCCGACCGATGCGATGGCATTGTCACCGTTTGCGGCGTATCGACCTACCACGATGGTATCCACCGTACTGTAGAACTGTTGTGCGATGTTTCCGATAAGCATCGGCAGCGTGAACATCACAATACTTTTCCAAACCGAACCGGTCGTCATATCGGTCGGGGCAAAGAGTTTTTTGAACATAGAACTAACACCCGTATACGCTAAATTTTTTATTGTTTGGATTATACCATATTCACCAATAAAACACAACAAAAAAAGACACGCACGGCGTGTCTTTTTTACTGTCAGCGTTTGCTCAAAACATCCGTTTCGTATGCCTTGGCAACCGAGAACCATTCACCGTCTGCAGGAGCGCCGCAACTTTCACAATACTGCGTCCATACAGCGCCGAACGGCAGGGTCTTCAGTTCTTCCTGACGGACCATCAATTCCGTCCAATTATCGGCATCTTGCAACCCCTTCAGCTGCACATCGGGAGTGAGTAATGCCATCAGCAACGCTTTCTGGACGTTGCGGAAACCAACGGTCCACGCAACGATGCGGTTGATCGACGCATCAAAGTAATCCAGCGCGATCTTGACACGGCCATCCAAACCGCCGCAACGCACGATCTCTTTGCAGATTTCGCGAGTTTCATCGTCCAGCAGCACGACGTGGTCACTGTCCCAACGAATGGGGCGGGTCACGTGTAACGCAATTTCCGGGAAGAAGGTCAAGAGCGCGGGGATCTTATCCGAGACAACTTCCGTCGGATGATAGTGACCGTTGTCCATCAGCGGAATGCACTTATCCTTATTCGCAGCAGCATACCCGAGCGAGAACTCCGCACTGCCCACGGTGTACGCTTCCACACCGATACCGAACACCTTGGATTCGACGCAGGGTTTCACCTTATCAAAATCAAACGGCTCGGACAAGATCGCATCGATAGATTCTTTATAACGCATACGCGGGCCCATACGGTCGGCGGGAATATCCTTAAAGCCGTCACCCGTCCAAATATTCATAACGCAGGGCTGACCCAATTCTTCCGCCAGATACTGCGAAATGCGGATACACGCTTTGCCGTGCTCGATCCAGAACTTGCGGGTCTCCTCATTCGGGCTGGCAAGAGTCAGCGGATCACACATAGGATGAGAGAAGAATGTGGGGTTAAAATCGCAACCGAGACCGCGTGCCTTGCAGAAATCCACCCATTTTTTAAAATGCTTGGGTTCGATCTTATCGCGATCGACCCAACCGCCGTTTTCATCATCGAAAATAGCGTAGCAAGCATGCAGATTCATTTTCTTCATGCCGGGGCAGAGTTTTAATACCATGTCGATATCCGCCATGAGTTCCTCAGGCGTGCGTGCTCTGCCGGGATAATTACCGGTTGTTTGAATACCGCCGGTCAGCGGGCCGTCGCTCTTTTGATCAAACCCGCGCACGTCGTCGCCCTGCCAGCAATGCAGCGCAACCGGTACGCTTTTGAGTTTTTCGATCGCCGCATCGGTATCAACACCGAGTTTGGCGTATGCGGCTTTCGCTTGTAAGTACTCACTCATATCATTACCTCCTAATACGGGAGATCCCGTTTTACCTTTCTTACATTATACCATATATTTTTTAAAAAGCAATGAAAAAGAGAGCCGTTTTACGGCTCTCTTACAAATCCTGCAGGTCAGCTGCCGGCAGATCGTTTTCGAGGTTATCGCGTGCGAGATCGTTATCGATAGTCGGATACACCTCTGAGATCGGCTTTTCCGCCGTCACGCGATAGACTTTTTCCGATTGCGAGGGCTTTTTTTGACGTTTTGCCATCCCTATCACCTCGGAGATAGCGTTTCCTGCGTGGCAACGAGATATGCTTTCCTTTTTTATTTTTAAAAACGGATACGCCCTTTATCAATATCGTCAATCACTTTTGCAATAGCGTGCTCCTTGTTGGAAACCGTAATCAGATCGGCAGCGGCTTTTGCACTTTCTGCAGCATTGGCGACCGCTACGCCTACACCCGCTGTCTTTATCATGGAAACATCGTTATCGTAATCCCCGATCGCCAGCGTATTTCTCATATCGATTGTGAGATACTCCGCCAAAGCTTGCAAGCCGTCACCTTTATTGACATTTTTCGGCATCAGGTCAGAGAAGATATATTCCGACCTTATGATATCCACCTCCGCTGCTTTGGGGTGCTTC
>JAFSGO010000009.1 GCA_017440765.1 Clostridia bacterium | reverse complement strand
GGGTAACTAAGCAGTTTATAAAGGATGCTGAACTCACGATTGGTAAGGGAAATTTCTTCATCCCGTAAATATGCTGTATGTTCATCCGCATCCATAACAAATCCACCTATTTCAAGTTTGCGTGAGGATGCGATCTTTGCACGGCGAAGAAGTGCACCGATACGTAAAAACAACTCGTCAAGGTCGATGGGCTTTACCATATAGTCGTCTACACCGATGCGGAAGCCTCTCTGCTTGGAGGCAATATCATCACGGGCGGTCATAAAGAGGATCGGAATGTCCTCGTTCAGCTCTCGCACATTTCTTGCAAATTCAAAACCATCCACGCCGGGCATCATAATGTCGGATACGATAAGGTCGAACATATTCTCATAAAGCGCATCGTAAGCATCGTTTGCATTCAAACATCCGGTAGCTTCATATCCGCTGTGGTTCAAAAACGAGCAAACAGTCTTGTTCAGCTCCTTATCATCCTCTACAACCAATATCTTAAACATCGTGTTACCTCCGCTTATTACTATCATTCATTATACAGTATAACACCCAAATGTTAAAGTTTTGTTTATGTTTTGGCCTCTTTGAAAGATTTTCAAATTTATTTTATCACTATGTAACACCTAACTGAACAACACATATTGCTAAAAGTGTTGATTTGAAAGTCAAGGCAACGCCGATATTTACAGCGTTGCCTTGGAAATTATACCAAACTTGATTTTTTCAGCACAGCCTTACTTCCAAATCCCAAGCCGACAGCGAATATTGCACCGCCTGCGAGACAGAGAATGACGTTGATGAAGGTCGAGCCGAGAGGCGTGATCATAGAAACCATCATAAACAGGAGCATTCCTCCACCAAGAGAGCCACAGATCGAAAGCCAAGCCTTCTGCTTTGCCGCTACGCTGATAAGCGTAAAGATAGATACGAACACGAGCATAAGGAATATCTTTGCGAGCATACACATCACGATATTGCCTGCGTTAAGTCCGTGAAGGTCAAAGGATAGACCTGCCATAGCACCGCCGAGAATGGAGCCGATAAAATATGCGACCAGCATTAACCCTCCGCATATAAATCCCGAGACCGTCTTTGACACCACGTATTCGCCTCTTTTTGCACGAACGGTGAAGAGATTTTTTGCGTAACCGCTTCTAAAATCATCCGAAATAAAGAGACAAACGAACACGGCGACGAGCATAAACACCATATTGATGTTGCACATCATAAATATCTCGTTTCCACCCATTGCTTCACCGCCGGGAAGCGTTCCTATATTCTGCCACGTGTTTTCGGGGCCTTGCATAACCGTTTCCACACCTGTCTGCGGATCGACCGAAACAGAGCCGTCCATCATTGCCATCATCACGGTCATAAGTATCGGCATCACAAGAGCGCAGGCGATCAAGATGTAAAACAGCTTGGATTTGAACATTCTGCGGAAGTCCACCTTCAGCATACTTCCTATGCGCTTACCGAAGCTGATCTTTTCAAATTTCATTGCGTTTTCCATTCTCATCTGCCTCCTTTCATAAGGTCGATATAATATTCTTCAAGACCGATCTTGTCGGTTTTGATCTCCGTCACAATGATACCGTTATCGTACAGATATTTAACAATATCCTCGGGCGTGGTCAGATCATACACACGGATATAGCCTGCTTCATCTTCTTCAACACGGGAGTACTTGCAGCCGAGGAGCATTTTCGTTCTGTTCATTTCACCGCTTTGCAATGCAACGTAGGTACGGCAGCTCGCGTCAAGCTCGTCGGCGGTCATTTCCACGAGCATTTTGCCGTGACGGATAATGCCGTAATGAGTAGCTACCTTTTGAAGCTCGCCGAGGAGGTGTGAGGACACGATAATGCTGCGCGTTCCGTCCTTTATGATGTCAAGGAACACCTCGCGCATAATTCTCATACCGTCGGCATCAAGGCCGTTCAGGGGCTCGTCAAGAACGAGAAGCGTGGGATTGCCGAGCAGAGCCATCGCAATACCGACTCTCTGCTTCATACCGAGGGAGCAGTTCTTGTATTTGTTACCTGCCGCACCCTCCATGCGAACCATTTTTAGCACATTAACGACTTCCTGTTCTGCATTAGGAACGGAAAGATTTGCTGCTTCAAGCATCATATTATCCCAAACGGTTAGTCCGGGAAAGCATCCGGGAGATTCAATCAGTACGCCAACCTTAGCTCTTACCGCTTCATCGGTGTAGTCCTTGCCGTAGAGCTTGATAGAACCGCCGCTTGTGGGGATCAGACCGCATATCATTTTTTCGGTGGTGGATTTGCCCGAACCGTTTTCTCCGATAAAGCCATAGATCGCACCCATCGGTACGGTCATATTCAGACCGCACACCGCCTGCTTGGGGCCGAAGTTTTTAGATAATTTTTTTATTTCAACCGCATTCATTTTTTCATCCCCCTTTAATATACGTCGCTCTTATTCAAAAGTCGTGTGCCGGCTACGTTATAAATGAACGCCCAAGCAACCGATACGACGATACAAATAAGCAAAGAGCCGATACCGCTTGAAAGGTTGGCGTTAACCGATGCGCCGTAAAGGAAAACGTTGAGGAAGCCCGTAGGAAGCCCCAGCCCTTCGACGATCGCCGCTGCACCGATAATGAGGATACCCGTTCCAAAGAAGAAGGACGAAGCAACGGAAATGCCGAAATATCTTCTGAAGATCACGTTGAGGAAGGTATAGAGGCTTGCCCAACCGAGAGACATCACCATTTTTCCGAGAACGGCGATGACAAGCGACCCGACGTTGACCGTAGCATCGTAGCCTGCGAACATACCGCCGACAATACCGCCAATAAGATACGTTACGCACATACAAGCCATTGCAAAGGCACATACGAGAGTTTTAGAAATCATATAATCCTGTTTCTTTGCGTGAGTGGTAAAGAGCTGCTTAACGTAACCCGATTTATAGTCGTGACCGATGAAGATCGACACCATAATACCGCCGAAAATGAAAACCATATTCATATTGGCATAGTCTGCGATTCCTTCAATCACATACAGCGACTTGGACGCGGCTATGATCTGCCATAAGTTCGAATACAAGGGGGTGCTTGCACTGCCGTCGGGTCCGGGCATCGTTGTCATTGCAGATACCATCGCAGGGATGATCGCCGCAATAGCGAGGAATATGTAAAACATAGGCGTGTGGAAGAGCCTGTAAAAGTCCACGCCGAGCATACCTTTAATTCGCTCCGAAAAACTCGGATTTTTGAATTTGAGTTCTCTTGTCATTTCATTTATCCTCCTTTGCCGACATCAGCTCAATGTAGTATTCTTCAAGACCGACTTTGTTCTTTTTGATTTCGCTGACAACGTGACCGTTCTTCATCAAATAATCGACAATTGCGGCGGTATCATCCTCGTCGAAGATTCTTATACATCCGTCTTCCGAGCGAACGTCTGCAAATTTCTCTGCAAGCACCTTGTATGTATTGTCGAGATCCTTGGTTTTGAGCGTGGTAAACACCTGTGCTCTTGAATCCATTTCTTCAGCAGAGAGTTCCATAATCATCTTGCCCTGACGGATGATACCATAGTGGGTTGCGATCTTTTCAAGTTCCCCGAGAATATGGGAAGAAATAAGAACAGTACAGCCGTAGGTCTTTGTAATATCCACAAGGATTTCACGCATAATGCGCATACCGTCGGTATCAAGACCGTTAATAGGCTCGTCCAAAATGAGCAAAGCAGGATCGCCAAGCAGAGCCATGGCAATGCCGATACGCTGCTTCATACCGAGAGAGCATTTCTTGAATTTGAGGTTTACGTTATCTTCCATGCGCACGATCTCAAGCACACGGTGGATTTCCTCGTCTGCGTTCTCGATACCGAGATTGATGCATTGCATCATAAGGTTCTGATACACGGACGAACCGGGAAAACAGCCTGCGTTCTCGATAAGTGCGCCAACTCTGACGCGGACTCCGGGATCGGTGTGCTTGCGGTCAAACAGCTTGATATTGCCCTCGTCGGCAACGAGATGACCACACAATAGTTTCATTGTCGTGGATTTGCCGCTGCCGTTCTCACCGATAAAACCGTAGATACTACCTACGGGAACGGTC
>JAFSGO010000062.1 GCA_017440765.1 Clostridia bacterium | reverse complement strand
GCAGCAATGATTGTAGCCCTGATAATGCATTGGGGAGGTATCGTTGCTGCGGCGATAATAGTTATCGCAGGTTTGGTTGCACACTCGGGTTAAACGCGCTTTCGGGAATCGCGTGTGCCGCGCTCGGCGTACCGGGTGTCATCACCTTGTTACTTCTTAAACTGATTTTCGGAATCTGATTGCAATATCGGTAGAACTTATGGTACACTGATAACGGTGATGACAATGTTACAAAGCAATACACTTACCGTTCACGAACAAAACGGCGTCGTGTACTATACCTTTCCTGCCTTTGATGCCGTACCCTTTGTGCGGCACGGCTTTTCCACCCGCCTCGGCGGTGTGAGCAAGGGCATTTACGAAAGCATGAATTTAAGCTTCACGCGCGGGGACGAGCCCGCTGCCGTGCGCGAGAATTTTGCGCGCTTTTGCACGGCGATCGGGGTAAACCACGAAAACGCGGTGGTCTCCGCGCAAGAGCACCATACCACGATTTACAACGCCACCGCCGCCGATCGTGGCAGAGGTGTCACGCGCGAGCGCGGGTATACGGATATTGACGGACTTATCACCGACGAGCCGAACGTCGTGCTGTTCACGCAGTACGCAGATTGTGTGCCGCTCTTTTTTGCCGATCCCGTCCGAAAAGTGGTGGGTACGTCCCACGCGGGCTGGCGCGGCACGGCGGCGCAGATCGGTGCTGTTACCGTTGATCGCATGGTCGCGGATTACGGTTGCAAACGCGAGAATATTTTGGCGGGGATCGCTCCCTCCATCGGCCCGTGCTGCTTTGAGGTGGACGCACCCGTGATCACCGAGTTCCAAAAGTTACCCTTTTACGACGAGGGGTGTTACCGACCCGTCGGCAACGACAAAGCGCTCATCAATTTATGGGAAGTCAACCGCCGCACGCTCATCGAGGCGGGCATCAAGCCCGAACACATCACTGTTACCGACTTGTGCACCAAATGTCACCCCGACGTGTTTTGGTCGCACCGTATCACGGGCCCCGCGCGCGGCAGTTTAGCCGGTTGTATCGCGATACAAGAATAAATAAAAAACGCGGAGAGAACATCGTTCTCTCCGCGTTTTCTTTTTTGTTTAAATTTTCGGCAGGCTTGCCGCGGCAACGGACTGACCGACTCGGCGGATCTTTTCATCCGGCAGGTGCAGTTCCAACTCCTTGCACTCGGGGTATTCTTCGGCGAGTACGCGGGTGGCTTCCGCCAAGATCAGGTCGCCGCCCTCGCCCGACATCACGCGGCCGAGCAGCAGTACGTCGCCGATCTCGTAGTACATGGCGTAGTACGCGAGCGTGTGACCCAGATACACACCGATAGAGCGGTAAATGTCACGCACGTTCTCGTTGCCCATGTTGAGTTCCAGCTGAACGGCCTTTAATTTCTCGGCAGGGGAGAGCGACTCATCCAAGGTGAGACCTGCGCGCGGGGCGAGCTTAATAACGCCGTCCTGCGAGAAATACTTAACACCGCAGCCCTTGTCGCCCGACCATTCGTCCACCATGGCATCCGTTTGCAGGTCCACGGGAGCAAACGCGAGCTCGTTGAGCCAACCGGTGATATTACCCTCGGCATCCACGTAACCGGCGGCCTCGGAGGTGCCCATCGCGATACCGAGGATCTTGTTTTTGTTTAAGCTCATCGCACCCGCGAGTGCGGTGACGTCGCCGTCGTTGGCAACCTCCAGCGGTACGTTAAATTCGGAAGCGGCGCGGATATAAATATCCTTCACTTTCTTGTCGAATAAGTCTTCCGGCACTTTGAGGAACAAGGACGCGACCATGGCGCGGTTGTCCACGTACACACCGGCGGAGGAAACGCCGATGGCATCCACACGCGGCATCTTGGACGCGGCGGTGCGGAACGCTTCTAAAATGCCGTTATAGTGATAATCGGGATCGGCATTGGTTTTCGGGAACCAGACGACTTCTTCGGAATACACCGAAACGCCGTCCACCACCGCGGACACCTTGCGGTCACTGCCGCCCGCATCAAAGCCGATGCGGCAACCGTCCAGATTGCGGCCCACCGATTGCGGCAGGGAATAGGGAGCGGGAGTTTCGGACAGGGGGAGAGCGACTACCTCAAACGGGCGCTCGTACACGCGGCTCATAAAGTTCGCGTCAAACTCGCGCGAACCACCCGCCTTGTACGCATCGGCAACCGTTTTAGCCACGGCATCGTCACCGCAGATCATGACTTTGAAACCGCCGTAAGCCCAAAGCAGCATTTTAACGGTGCGGTCAACGTAAGCCGCATCCGCCGCCGCCATAGCGGGGGTGCCGTGGATCTTAAAACGGCGCACCGCGGTCTGACCCTGATTGCGCTCGACCGCCACCGCGATCTCCTTGCCGTTTTCTGCCGATTTTTCAAAATCGCGGCAGAACGCTGCCATCGGGATAAACCCTTGATCTAATACAGGAAGATTTTTTACTTGAATTTCTAATCCATATGCGTTCATTCTACAAAAGACTCCTTTTGCTATATGATATAGTCATTATAACAAACCGTTTAAAAGAATGCAAACCCGTTTGGACGCGTTTTTTTCACATTTCGTTACTTTTTGTGGTGAAAACGGCATATGTATGTATCAAAGCGAACGAAAGAAAGGAATGGCTGTTAAAATGAATGAATTTTTCCCGGAGGGCGTTTTACTCAATACCACGGCGAATCGTCGCCGCACGGGGACAGCGAGCGCGCTTGCCGAAGCCGCCATGGAGGGGCAGGTGGTGGAAGCGCGTGCGGTCTTGTGCGACAGCGACCACAACCTGCACGTCGAACTGCCGTGTATGCAAGGGGTGATCCCCAGAGAGGAGGGTGCCGTCGGCATCGCCGAGGGGACCACCCGCGATATTGCGCTCATCTCGCGCGTGAGCAAGCCGGTCAGTTTTCTGGTGACGGGATTTGATTTCACCGAGGACGGACGGCGGCGCGCCGTGTGTTCACGTCGGGCGGCACAGGAAAAATGCCGCCGCGAATACATTGAGGAACGCCGCCCCGGTGACGTGGTGGAAGCAAGAGTCACGCGTCTGGAAAGCTTCGGCGCGTTTTGTGACATCGGATGCGGGATTCCCGCCTTACTGCCGATCGCCAGTATGTCGGTCAGCCGTATCGCGCACCCCGCCGATCGGCTGTGCGTCGGCATGGATATTTACGCGGTGATCACCTCCATTGAGGATAACCGCATTTGTCTTTCTCAACGCGAATTGCTCGGCACGTGGGAAGAAAACGCCGCCTTGTTCGAGCAGGGCGAAACGGTCGCGGGTGTCGTGCGCTCGGTGGAGGATTACGGCATCTTCGTGGAACTCACCCCGAATTTGGCAGGACTTGCCGAGCCGCGACCCGGTGTGCGCGTCGGTCAGCACGCGGGGGTGTATATCAAGAACATTTTGGCGGAAAAAATGAAACTGAAACTCGTCCTCATTGATTCCGAGGATTGTCACGAGCTTCCGCCGCCGCTCAAATATTTTATCACCGAGGGGCACATCGACCGCTGGGTCTATTCGCCCCCGCACTGCGGCAAAGTAATTGAAACAATATTCGAATAACAAAAGCCCCCGCTTCAAAGCGGGGGCTTTTCATTACTTGTAAAACCGTTTTTGTAAGGCAACACTTAAATGTTTCATCTTCTCGGGGTCCACCTTCAACACCCGGCGGTCGTAGGTGAGAAGTCCGTTCGTTTCGTCCTCCACGTCGCTCACCTGCGTCAGCACCGCGGCGCACAGCCCTTTATCGATCATCGGCGCGATCTCGTTTTCATACAGCGCGATCAGCGCCGTTTCAAACTGTTCGCGGTCGGTAAAGAACCGATAACCGTAGGTATCGTCCAAATTAAACACGTGGTCGGGAATCTTGCAGGAATACCCGCCGAATTCCGATAACACCATCGGTTTCCCCTTAACCGGTTTAAGCTTGATTTTTTTGAAATACACGTGATCGCTTTCCACGTCGCTCTCGCGCGTTTTAAACCAGCCGGAGGTGGTGTCGTACACGCGGGTGGGGTCGAGCGCTTTCAGCGTATCGTACCAGTACGCGGTATCGAACTGTCCCCATCCCTCGTTAAAGATGGTGTAGTACATGACCGAGGGATGGTTGTACAGCGTGCGGAGGATTCCTACGGAAGTTTCCTCAAACGCCATGCGTTGCTCCAACGTAGCGCTGTGCTCTACACCGCGGCGAAGCCCTAAAGTGGGCAAAGCGGTATCGAGGAGGAAGTTGTATTTGCCGTTATTTACCATATCCTGGAACACGACCATCCCCATCTTATCGCAGTAATAGTAAAACAGATCGGGCTCCACCTTGATATGCTTGCGCAGCATGTTAAAGCCGCACGTTTTCATCTGTTCAATATCAAACGCAAACCCACGGGGAGAGGCGGGCAAGAAAATGCCGTCGCTGTAATACCCTTGATCCAAAAGACCGTTAAAGAAATAGGGCTTTCCGTTAAGCAGGATGCGGGATTTGCCGTCTACCTCGCCCACCGACACGGTGCGAAGCCCGAAATAGGTGGACACACGGTCCCTGCCCGAGAGGATCTCGAGCGAATACAGATGCGGACGTTCGGGCGTCCACAAAACGGGGTTTTTGATGTTCAGGCGGAACGAATCTCCCGAGAAGGAAATCTCCTGCCCCTCAAAAAGCAAGGTCTTTTCGGTCATACCGCCCGTAACGACTAAATCAACGCCGTGCAGGTCGGGGGTGATCTTTACGGTTTCGATGTAGCCGTCCGGTACGCTTTCCAGCCACACCGTCTGCCAGATACCGGAGATCTTCGTATACCACATGCCGCCGCGTTTGTCGGTCTGCTTGCCGTACGGCAGGTTGCGGTCTAACGGATCGCGCACCTCCACGCGCAGATGGTTTTCGCCGTCGTGAATGTGGGCGGTGACGTCCAAACTAAACGGCAGATACCCGCCCGTGTGCTCGCCCGCTTTGTGACCGTTGACGTACACGGTGGCGAACTGATCCACCGCACCGAAATGCAAGAGTACGCGGTCGGTGATAAAATCGGGTTGCAGGTAAATGGCTTTTTCGTAAATCAGCGTGTCGTTTTTGTCGATCTCACGCTCCACACCGGAAAGGCGGCTTTCGGGTACAAACGGCACCACGATGGTTCCCTTGTAGGTGACCTCGTCACCGTTTTTGATGGAGAAATCCCACGTACCGTTTAAGCAGCAATACGAATCGCGCTTTAATTGCGGGCGGGGATATTCCGCAAACGGAACACCTGCCTCGGCAAGGTCATCCTCAAACGGGGTGCGCAGGGATACTAAGCGCGGCGCACGCTTAATAAGAAGCAGTAAAGGAAGTACCAGTAACAGCGCGATCGCCGCCGCTAAAAAAATGTTTTCGTTGGGAACAAAGGATTCGGTGCCGTCGCTGTTCACGATGACCTTTGCGTTTTGCAGCACCGTCTTACCGATGAACGGACCGACCACACCGGGGATGAGCACTTGCGAGAAAATGCGCACGCCCTGCAGCTGTCCTGCTTTACCGACGGGAGTGTTATCACGGATCAGCGCACCGAACACCGCCATGCCCGCCAAATAGCCGCTCATCATCAGCAAAGAACCGATGAACACCGGCAGAGTGGAGCGGGTAAGATATAACACAACGTATCCCGCGAATAACGCGGCAATGGCGAGCAAACCCGAAAAACGGAAGCCCTTTTTATCGTACACCTTGCCCCACAGCGCGGTGACCACCGAGGCGATAATAATGGCGGGTGCCATGATCAGCACGTAATCGGTCATGCCGAGCGATACCTCGTAATAGAGAATGAGGTACGGCATAAAGATCTGAAT
>JAFSGO010000061.1 GCA_017440765.1 Clostridia bacterium | reverse complement strand
TGCCCGTTGCTTGCCGCCTTGATCTGGGGTTCCGCATTTGTGGCACAAGATATTGCCGCAAAGGATCTGGAACCTTTCACTGTCAACGCTGTGCGTTCTTGGTTCGGCGCCTTTGCCCTTTTATTTATTTGCTTTTTATTCCGAAAAAAATTTGCCGTACCACAGGAAAAGCGTACCACTTATAAAAAACAACTGATTTGGGGTGGACTTGGTTGCGGTCTGCTACTCACGGTAGCCGCCAATCTCCAGCAAGCAGGTATCGGCGATACCGATCCCGGAAAAGCCGGATTCATCACCTCGCTATACGTGGTGCTTGTTCCCATCCTCGGCATTTTTCTTCGCCGACGTGCGCCCTACACCGTGTGGATCGGTATCGGCTTATCCCTTATCGGTCTCTACTTATTGTGCATAACGGATTCCTTTACCATTGCTCCCAGCGATTTGCTCATATTATTATGCGCGTTATTCTTTGCTCTTCAAATTCTATTAGTGGACCGACTCTCCGAGATCAATAGTATGCATTTATGCTGTGCGCAATTGTTTGTCGTGGCCATTGTCAGCACGGTGTTGATGTTCGTGTTCGAAACGCCTTCAACGGCACTGATCGTAAAGCATTTGCTCCCGCTTGTCTATATCGGTATTTTTTCCAGCGCCATTGCCTACACTCTGCAGATCGTTTCCCAAAAAGGCAGTAACCCCACCGTCGTTTCACTACTTCTGTGTCTGGAATCGGTATTTGCCGTTCTCACCGGGTGGATTGTCCAGGGCGACACCCTCACTCCACGCGAAATCCTCGGTTGCTGCCTGATGTTTGCCGCCGTGACACTTGCCAGCATTCCCGCAAAAGATAAGAAAACGGCATAACAAACAAATTTCTCCGCTTTTTTTGTGCAAAACATAGAAAGCGGATTTTTTGCAATTTTCCACTTTACTTTGCTAATGCGGTGGTGTATAATGAGCACATCATCAAATGAGAGAGGGATATTCGTAATGAAAAAGTATTTCGCCTTGTTGTTAGCTTGTCTGCTGGTTATCACCTGCTTCGCCGGTTGCGGCAAAGAGCCCGCTAAAGATAACAGCGACGCCACCACCACTGCCCCCGATGCAGCTGATACCGTTGTCACCGTGGGTTACACCATTTACGCGCCCATGAACTACGAAGAGAACGGTGAGTTGGTCGGTTTTGACACCGAGTTAGCCAAAGCCGTGTTTGAAAAGCTGGGCAACAAAGTCGTTTTCAAGTTGATCGATTGGGATCAAAAGTATACCGAACTCAATTCCGGTACTATCCAATGCATCTGGAACGGCTTTACTGCCAACACCGCTGACGACGACGGCGTAGCGCGTGCTGATAAGGTGGATTTCTCCTATAACTATATGGGCAACAAGCAGGTTATCGTTGCTAAGGCAGATCTTGCGAAGACGATTACCGATACCAAGAGTTTAGCCGGTAAAGTCGGTGCCGTGGAGAAAAGTTCTGCCGGCGATACCTATCTGACCAAGACCTTAACCGGTGCCATCAAAAAAGGTGTTACCTCTCAGCTGGATGCCATGAAAGAACTCAGCTTGGGCGCCGTTGATTTCGTTGTTGCTGACGAACAGTTGGCAAAAGCGTACGTGGGTAAAGGGGACTATGCCGGCTTGGAGATCGCAGCAAACGTATACAGCGACGCTGAATACTATGCGATCGGCTTCAAGAAAGGTTCTGACCTGACAGCGAAAGTCAACGGTGCTTTGGAAGCGCTGGCCGCTGACGGTACTATCACGAATTTAGCAAAGAAATATAAACTTGAAAACACCGCCATCGTCGATTTCTCCGATCAGAAAAAGTAAAAAGCAATAACGTAAAAACTTGCAAGGTGCCAAAGCACCTTGCAGTTTTTGTGTTTTTAGAAAAGGGTATAACATGGACTTTTTAACTATCACACAAGATCTGCTGCAAGGATTCGGTATCACCTGCTTGCTGTTTATCATGACCTTGATCTTGGCTATCCCCTTAGGACTGTTGTTTGCATTTTGTTCGATGAGCAAGATCTCGGTCATTAAGATTCCGACTAAAATTTTCATTTGGATCATTCGTGGTATTCCGCTAATGTTATTTATTTTTGTGATCTACTATTTACCAAGTTTGTTGGCGGATGGTAACGCATCGTTGAACATATTTAACACGATTGATCTGAAAATGACGATTGCCGCCGGCAGTAATGAATTGTTGTGGCAAGGTCGTTTTTTGGCGGTGCTTATTGCCTTTGTTATCAATTACGCGTGTTATTTTTCAGAGATCTTCCGCGGAGGCATCGAAAGCGTTTCCCAAGGGCAATATGAAGCGGGCTACGTTTTAGGTATGACCAAATCGCAAGTGTTCTTCAAAGTAGTTCTCAAACAAGTTATCAAACGCATCGTTCCCGCCCTATCGAACGAGATCATCACATTAGTAAAGGATACGGCTTTGGCAAATGCTATTGCAATCCCCGAGATCATCAAGTGTGCCAAGGACATGGCTTCGTCGCAAGCGTTGATCTGGCCGCTCTTTTACACAGCGGCATTCTATTTGCTGTTTGTCGGCATTTTAACCGTGGTTTTAAACCGAGTGGAGAAAAAGCTCTCCTACTTTAAAGCATAAAGGAGAGAATGTCATGGCTTATTTGGAAGTAAAAAACATATACAAACGATTTGGAAAAACCGAGGTGCTCAAAGGCATTGATTTTTCCATGAAAAAAGGCCAAGTAGTATCTATCATCGGTTCTTCGGGAAGTGGTAAAACCACGCTTTTGCGTTGCCTTAACTTTTTGGAAATTGCCGATGCCGGTACCTTTTCGGTCAACGACAAAGTGTTGTTTGATGCCGAAAATCAAAAAGTGTTGACAGATGCACAAGTACGCGAAAACCGTTTGCACTTCGGATTGGTATTTCAAAACTTTAACTTGTTCCCCCAATACAACGTGTTGGAAAATGTGTGCTTAGCGCCGAAACTGCAAGCCAAAGAACGACCTGATTACAAGGCAAACGCCAAGAAGATCAACGCCGAGATCGAAGCCAAAGCGCATAAACTTATTGACGATGTCGGATTATCCGCGAAATGCGAAGCGTATCCGTGTGAGTTGTCCGGTGGTCAGCAACAGCGTGTCGCGATCGCCAGAGCGCTCGCTCTTGATCCGGAAATTCTGTTCTTTGACGAGCCGACATCGGCTTTAGATCCGGAGCTTACCGGCGAAATTTTGAAAGTAATCAAAGAATTGGCTCAACGGGATATGACAATGGTTATCGTCACGCACGAGATGCAGTTTGCCGCCGAGGTATCGGATCAGGTCATCTTTATGGACGGCGGTGTGATCGTGGAGCAAGGGACACCGGACGAGGTCTTTGTACATCCGAAAAACGAACGTACCAAAGCGTTTTTATCACGATATAACAACGCATAATTTAAACAAAGAACACCGCTGCAGAAGCTCTGCAGCGGTGTTCTTTTTTGTGCTTTATTTCGTGCCGAAAATACGGTCACCGGCGTCACCGAGGCCGGGCACGATGTAGCAGTTTTCGTTCAGGCGCTCATCCAGTGCGGCACAATAAATCTGCACGTCGGGATGGGCATCCATCAGCGCCTGCAAACCTTCGGGAGCCGCGATGATGCACATAAACTTAATGCTGCGCGGTCCGCGCTGTTTGATCTGACCGATCGCATCGATCGCAGAACCACCGGTCGCCAGCATCGGATCCAGCACGATAACGTCGCGTTCGCCGATGTCACCTGGCAACTTGCAATAGTATTCCACCGGTTTCATGGTGGTTTCGTCACGATACAATCCAATGTGACCGATGCGTGCAGAGGGAACCAACTCCACAGCACCGTCAACCATGCCGAGACCCGCGCGCAGAATCGGAACAAACGCCAACTTACGGCCGGCAATCTTGCGCGATTTGGTTTTGGCAATAGGGGTCTCCACCGTCACCTCGCAGGTAGGAAGATCGCGGGTGGCTTCATAGCACATGAGACCGGTGATCTCACGAATGAGCTCGCGAAATTGCTTTGAACTGGTATTCTTATCACGCAAAAGGGTGACCTTGTGTTGAATGAGCGGATGATCAGCGATAAAAGGTTTTAACATAATAGTCCCTCCATACTGTATTTCACATCATTGCTTTGATGTTTGTTCCTGTTTCGCACGCAATTCGCGTTCTGCCTGCGGCAAGCGGAGATACGCAGGCAGTAAAGCTTCCCCACTGACACAGTCCCCCCTATCAATGGCGGAGAGTGCCTCAACAGCGACACCGGAAGCGTGCTGATAACGCAACGACTCCGGTGCAATCACCAGACTGGGAATCGTGTCGTGCAATGAAGCATAGGTAATTGCCGCACCGTCACCCACCACCATAATCGGTTTGGTTTCATCTTTCAAACGGTTTTTGACCTCTTCCAAGGGTAAGGCCTCATCAGGCGTCAGCCGTTCAATGTTGCCGTTTTTCACCGAAAAGAGAGCTGTGTAGATCTGTCCGCAACGAGCATCCATAGCCGTTAAGATCAAGCCGGTATACGGGATCCCCTCAAACCGCCGCGCCATACCCGCAAGGGTGGATACCGCTACGCAAGGCAGATCGTTCGGGAACGCCAACCCCTTGACCGCAGCAACACCGATACGCACGCCGGTAAAGGAGCCGGGGCCAACCGCCACCGCCAGATGCGTGATGTCTGAAAGGGACATCGCCGCGTTTTTCAGCATATCGTGGATCATCGGCATAAGCGTTTGACTATGCGTCAAACGGTTGTTGACAGAGCCGGTACACACGATCTGCTCCGTTCCGTTTTCACGACGGAGTACGGCGCACGATGCCGGGCCGGCAGA
>JAFSGO010000060.1 GCA_017440765.1 Clostridia bacterium | reverse complement strand
GCTTTGTATTTCGGGCGAGCTGCTCGGCGTAATCATTTTCAAAGGCTTTCACGACCTCTCGGTAGGCTTTGTTCACCTTTGATTTATTTGTGCCTTCGGGAAGACCGAGGGCGCGCCATACGGGTTTTGTCTTACCGTTTACTTTAACTTGTATCACGGCATAGAGGCGACCCTTTTTAGCCTGTACGCTGGCTGCAAGTGTGGTTTTGGCATCCATTTGTTATCACTCCTTTTTTATTTTTGCCAACACGAACAATATCACAACTCGTTTGACAAGTCCAGACATTATCGGAAGTTTTCTCAAGAAAGTAGACCCTTGGGTTCGAACTTGGTCTGTCCTTTTGCTGTAAATAATCGATCAGCTGCGATTTTGCAATGCGGTTTTCTCTGCCGACCTTTACCGCCGGCAGAGTTTTTTCTTTAATAAGCTTGTAGACGGTTTTGGTACTGACTCTCAGTATTTCCGCTACTTCAGCGGCGGTCAGCGCCGCAGGATAACAGCGCAATTCTTTTTCGCGCTCTTTTTTAGTCATAGGCTAACTCCTTTCTCCTACATTTTCAAAGTAGGTGTTTCAGTTTCTTCTGTCGTTGTGTCCTCGGTATTATCGGTATCGCTCATGGCGGCGATGGCACCAACGGCGAGACCGATAATCGCACCGAGGTTCGAGGCATTTTGCTCTGCCTCAATTCTTTTAAGGCGTTCTTCCGGGTCTTCGCTACTGTCTGTTATACCAGCCATAGAGCGCAGAGCAGAGTTGATAACACCGCCGCCAGCACTGAGGCTCCCACCGATATCGCCGTGCGTATGATCCATGTGCGGCGATCGGTTTTCTCCTGTGCCTTGGCGATAGCCTTCTCCAGTTCCTTGCCCTGTGCCAAGGTATCGTTCATAACTTTTTCGAGATGACTCCCAGCCTGTTGTTCGTGGTTCTTCATCTGTAATAAAATATTCTCCACCGCCGTCTGCTGAGTGTTCAGCTTGCTCGCCATATCGCCGAGCACCTCTTGAAAATGTTTCTTTTCCGTTTCCGCCCACTGATCCATCATCGATTTCATTCTCGATACGGTCAGAAGCGTTCGCATCAGTTCGTACACCTTCGGTTGAAAATCTACCGCCGACTGTAACAGGCTCACCATCGTATCCCAATCCTTTTCCTGAATCGGTACCATGACGGGCAGAGCGTTCATCTGTAGCTGCGTAATTCCTTGGGCATTTTTCTTCGTGAAGTTCTCCACTAAACTGTTTTCTGTTCCTGTAGTGTTGTTGTCTGAATTGTAACTCATATTCAATATTCTCCTTTAAATATTTTTCATCGTGCAGAGTTTTATCTCTGCATTTTTTATCGTTAGGACAAGTGAAGGTGATATATTTTCGCTCGTCCGTCCATGTGATTTCATATCCGCGCTTTTGCATTTCGGATATAAAATCTTGTTTGCTGCCGCTTTTGTTCATTGCCGAATTGATGTCAGCCATTAGTCTGAACTTCCAGCTCTCGCCTTTGGCTGCGGCGCGGTACTCTCGGCTTGAGATATTTGCGCCGTCTTTTTTATACGGTTTCAGAACACTCAGCCCATGTTCATTGCAGATGCTGTCACTGAGTGTTCGCAACCGAGTCAGCGTTCCGGGGTTCTGCCTGAGCTTATTTCCGTTTTCATAATGCACAGAGTTGATAACAAAGTGATTATGAAGATGCTCCGCATCGGTATGGGTTGTCACCAAAACCTCATGACCGGGCCACGCTTTTTCCGCAAACTCCAAACCAATTTTGTGAACCTGCTCGGCGGAAACATTTTCCCTCGGCGAAAAAGATTGCACGTAATGATAAAAAGTAATACCGCCCTTCTTTTTATGTGCGTTCTTTGTCACCATAAATTCTGTGAAAGAATTTTCGCCGTTGCAGTTTACACCGCCCACAAGTCTGCGGCCGCTGTCCTCGTCTGCAACCTTTTTTTGTTGCAAACAGTAATCGATCACCGCCTTCATTGCGCTGATGCTTTGATTGGATTCGGGAATAAAATTTACGGTTGCCATTATCCTTTCCTCGCAATCTTTAACAGTTGTTCGTAGATTTTTCTCTGTTCGTCAACGACATCCTGAAAATCATACGACTGAAATACACCCGTATTTATCTTCGCTGCGATCTGATTTAGGTTGTTGCCGATGCGCTTGAGTTCGATCAACAGGGGCTTTACATCCTCTGCAACGTGAATGGGTGTTTCGAGCGAAAGCGAAACGATATAGTCGGTAAGACTTCGTTTGGCGCGTTTTGCGTTTCGCTCGATGCGTTCTTTTTCGGCTTTGGTCAGCCGAATAGTCAGCGTGTTATTACGCCGTCTTTTTTCACTCATTTTTATCATCCCTTTCGTAATAATAGTGGGTTCGGGCTACCGCCCGTAATTTAGGCGTTTCGGCGGATAGCCGGACGCTCTGCTTGCCCCAGACTAAAGTCTGGGAAATAAAACCGCAGTTCTCACAATCGCCCCAAATTTGCGTTTTAATTTTCGGTGGGGTTTATACCTTTCTCTTGCCAAACGCCCCACAAATCGCCTGCAAATCGCTCACAGGGACGAAAGGAACGCTTGGGACGATTGTTTTGGGATACCCTTTTTTTATTCGTCCTGAACGACACTATCGTCACTGGCAGAGGAAGAATAATTCACTTCCAAGAGCCTGACTCCGTTACTGCGATGACTGCGAAAACTCAAACCGAAATCAATGAGACTGTATTCCCAAAGGTTCATCAATCGTTTGAGTCCTCTCGGCGAGATCGACTGTTCGGTATGCGCGTTATACATTTCACAGAACTCTGTGTTACTGCCGCTGTATGATTTTTTTATTTTCATAAAATCAATCAGCAGTTCCACCTCTTTCGGCAAAAGCATTTCACGGTTTTCCATACTGTCACGAAGCATTTTCCAAACGAAATCCTTTTTGGAAAACTGCAGTTCGAGCTGACGGTCTTCCACGTCACGACCTGTGCAATAGAGGGTGGCGCTGTCAGCGTTGCGCTTACTCTTGTCAAGAACAAATGCAGTGTCAACTGCGCCTACGATACCTGTGGTGCCGGTCAGCTTATTGAACGGATCGCTGTCGCCCTGCTTACGAAGGTGATGCACAAGCAGAAGACAAATATTCAGTTCGTCTGCCAACTCTTTTAGCAATCGAATTTCATCGTAGTCATTTGCGTAGGAGGTATCGATACTGTTGTTGCGCACAATTTGAAAAGTATCAACTGCAACGAAAACCGTATCGGGATGCTCTTTTACAAAATCACGAATCTGTTCGCACAGCCCGTCCGATAAAGTTCCGGCAGAGGTAGCGAAGAAAGCATTGGGCGGAACTTCATCCGTGATGCACAGCAAACGGTTTTGAACACGACGCAGGGTATCTTCAAGACAAAGATATAATGTTGTTCCCTTTGTTGTTTTTAAATCCCACATCGGTTCACCCTTTGCGATGCGAACACACAGATCCAGCACCCACCACGATTTGCCTATCTTGGAGGCACCGCCGAGGATACACATACCTTGCGGTAACAAGGTATCGACACAAAACTTAGTCGGAGGTAGTTTCATGTCCATCAAGGTTTCGCCGTCAATGACAGCAAGTTTAGCTTTTTTATCAGCCATAGGAATTTCTCCTTTCTACAAAAAGAATGAGCGAGAACATCGGCGGCGGTGCCGTTGCTCTCGCTCTCCTAATTATCTAATGGCTGAAAAATTGAAAATTACATAAAATGTTGTGAACGTTAAAAATCGTTTCTGAAATTTTTGTAATTTCTGATGACAGAGAAAACTTTTTATGATATAATTATCGTAGGGTACGGTTTATGGTACAGATAGGATGTTAGAATTAAAGTGCGGAGGAAAGGCATATGAGACTGATAGAAACAAAGCCGGTTGGCGATGCGAATTTTTATAAATTCTCCATTGACTTCGTTGACGATAAATTTATCATAGGTGGAAAAACTTTACCGCTTGGAATTATTACGCACGATATATTAAATATCCCCGCCGACAAGCTGCTCTCTGTTTTTAAGACCGGTGATAAACTAAACGACCTATACAACCGCCTGAATGCAGAAAACTATTCCGATGAACTTTTTATAAAAATCAGAGAGACCATTTTGAAAATTATAAAACTGATAAAGAAAATTAAACCTTTTTCTTATTTCTGCATCAAGGATGAATACAACCACGTCGAAGAGTTGTTTGCCGATTCAAAAATCGAAATGTGGAAGCGATGCTTTGCTTCAATGCCTATACCTAACATCAATTTTGTTCCCGAAGGTACGGCAATGTATGACAACGTTATTGTTCTTACGGAGTTTATAAAATCCTATATTTATCTTTGCTCTGATACCTTTAATTTTTATAAGGTTGCGATGATGTATTTTGTAAATCTAACTGAGAACGGGTTCCGCGACAAAGTCCTTCTTGCCGGTTTTACAAAAGAATTCTTTGGAAGCGAACAGGTATTAGAGTGGATCGAAGAGTTGAATGCCACCGAGATCACTCACAACTTTACGCTTGAGCCGGGCGTTTGGATGGCACCGGTTGTACTCAAAAATAAAGACGGTTTGACTATGCTCGGCCGCCGAATTCATTTCGACCGCATGCTCAATTTTTATGTTACCGATATGTTCGAAGGGCTTGCCGCCGGACACTACTCTTGGCAATGCGGGATCTGTAATAAATTTTTCTTTATGACAACCGCCCATAAACAACTCTATTGCAGTACCGTCAATCCGGAGTACAGTGTGCCATGCGCCTATGTTGCAAAAAACAAATTAAATATGCCCAAGCAAAAGAAGAAGGACGGCTTTGGTCACGACATTTGGCAGAAGAGATATAACTCCCTGCGCAATGAAAAAAGCAAAACAAAGAACGGTCTGCCGTCTGCAAAATATGATATTGATGTTTGTGATAAGGCAATTGAACTTGCCAAGCGGCATTATGATGACGCACAGATCTACTTTGATTACGCACAAAATCAGTACGAGCAGGATATGATTTTGGTTAATCTTATTGCCGAGGCAAAATCGGTTCTCGGTAAAAAATAACAGTATTTTATTCTTTGAAAGGAGGTGCGAGTGTGAACGCAGAATATATAAAAGCTGCCAATAAATTGCTTTGCGGTATCACGGACAAGTGGTTGCGTGAGCCTGAAATATGGAACGATATTCTTTCTTCTGTTCGGTCGGGTAGACTTCAGCTTTGGGAGATAAACGACGAGATTTTGCGTATAAAATATTTCTGCAAAGAAAAAATCGAACTCGCATCTACCTTTACCGAGACCGATAAAAGCGATGTGCGGTTCGATGACCTGAACGAGT
>JAFSGO010000008.1 GCA_017440765.1 Clostridia bacterium | reverse complement strand
CGTACGGTTGTCCGGTCAGTTGAACCTGTTGCAGCATCCGGATTATCCGTTGGATCAGGCGCGTTCGTTGCTCTCGTTGCTTTCACGCCGCGAATGGCTTAACGGTATGCTTACTGCACATCCCGACGGGTTGCGCGTGGTGCTGGGAAGCGAAAGTCAGCGTCCGGAGCTTAACGGCTCTTGTATTATTATGACGCGTTATGCGCTTGGTGACCGCGCCAACGGTTCGCTTGGCCTGATCGGTCCGGTGCGTATGGATTATGCGAGGACGATCCCCCGTTTGCAGTACGTGGCACAGTCGGTCGGTCGGTTATTAACACAGCTTTTTGAGGAATGATAACAGATAGTGTGACAGGACTCGAACCTGTCACACCTTACAAACGAGAAATTCCCGTTCGCCGTTGCCTTGTCGCTTGCGATCCGCCGGGATAGCGGCGCTTCGCGGCTTAGGCGAAGCAAAAATTTCTCAATTTGTAAGGGCAAAGCGTTTCTGCCGCCGAGTTTTTTGTGCGGAGAAGCGCGAGGTTGCCGCAAGGCTGACGCCTTGCAAAAACAAGCGCAAAGCCGCGCGAATAAAGGCGGCGTGCGAAACTATGACAGGGTTCGAATCCTGTCACACTAAGGAGGGCTTTCCGTGGAAGAAGAAAAACGCGATCTCATAACGGAAGACGAAAACACAGAGGTCCAGCCGGAGGCGGAAAATAATACCGAAGAACCGGTTAATACTGAACTGGCACAACTTCAAGAGCAGTTGACACAAACGCAGGACCAGTACCAGCGTGTGTTGGCAGAATACGCTAACTATAAGCGTCGCACGGACCAAGAAAAAGAGCAGCTCGGCTCGTTTGTTAAAGCGGAGGTGCTCAAAGCGTTGTTGCCCGTAATTGATAACCTGGAGCGCGCGGTGGAATCTCCCGAAAACGGCGAGTATAAAAAAGGCGTGGAAATGGTGGTTCGCCAGTTTGGGGAAACGTTGGGGACGCTGGGACTCGAAGAGATCCCGGCGCTCAATCAAGTATTTGATCCGGAACGGCACAATGCCGTGATGCGCGAAGACGCAGACGGTGTGGAGCCGGAAACCGTGACAGAGGTTTACCAAAAAGGATATGCGCTCGGTGCGCGCGTGCTGCGCCCCGCGATGGTTAAGGTAGCAAACTGAGTTTGTATTATAATATAGTGTATATAGGAGGCAAATCCCATGGCAAAAATTATTGGTATTGACTTAGGTACCACCAACTCTTGCGTTTCGGTTATTGAGGGCGGCGAAGCCGTCGTTATCCCCAACGCGGAAGGTGCGCGTACGACTCCTTCGGTCGTTGCGTTTAAGAAGGACGGCGAGCGCATCGTTGGTCGTGTGGCGAAACAGCAGGCGGTGTCCAACCCCGATCGCACCATTTCGTCTATTAAGCGCGATATGGGTACTGCGAAGAAAGTGGCAATTGACGATAAGGAATACACCCCGCAAGAGATCTCTGCGATGATCCTGACCAAATTAAAACAGGATGCGGAAGCATATCTCGGCGATAAGGTGACCGAGGCGGTTATCACGGTCCCCGCATACTTTACCGACGCACAGCGTCAGGCAACGAAGGATGCCGGCAAGATCGCAGGTCTTGAGGTCAAGCGTATCATCAACGAGCCGACCGCGGCAGCGCTTGCCTACGGTATTGATAAAGAAAACGATCAGAAGATCATGGTATACGATCTCGGCGGCGGTACGTTCGACGTGTCGATCATTGAGATGGGTGACGGCGTGCAGGAAGTTCTCGCCACCGCCGGTAACAACCGCTTGGGCGGTGACGACTTTGACCAAAAGATCGTTAACTGGCTGATCGACGGCTTCCGCAAGGAGACCGGTGTGGATCTGTCTGCCGATAAGATGGCGGTACAGCGTTTGCGTGAGGCAGCCGAGAAAACCAAGATCGAACTTTCGGGCGGTATGACCAGCAACATCAACCTGCCGTTTATTACGGCGGATGCTACCGGACCGAAACACTTGGATATGACGCTCAGCCGTGCCGATTTCAACCGCTTGACCGCCGATCTCGTCGATGCGACGATGCAGCCGGTCAGACAAGCGCTTTCCGACAGCGGTCTGTCGGCGTCTGAAATCGACAAAGTTCTGCTCGTCGGTGGTTCTACCCGTATCCCTGCCGTGCAGGAAGCGGTGCAGAAATTCATGGGCAAGGAGCCGTTCAAGGGCATCAACCCCGACGAGTGTGTCGCCATGGGTGCGGCGCTTCAGGCGGGCGTTCTCGGCGGCGAGGTCAAGGGCTTGTTGCTGCTTGACGTCACCCCGTTGTCGCTGGGTGTGGAAACCATGGGCGGCGTGATGACCCGCGTGATCGAGCGTAATACGACCATTCCGACCAAGAAATCGCAGATCTTCTCCACGGCACAGGATAATCAGCCGTCGGTTGAAGTGCACGTGTTGCAGGGCGAGCGCGAATTTGCCCGCGACAATAAAACGCTCGGTATGTTCCATCTGGACGGTATTGCTCCCGCACGCCGCGGTGTGCCGCAGATCGAGGTTACCTTTGATATTGACGCGAACGGCATCGTAAACGTCAGCGCGAAGGATCTGGGCACCGGCAAAGAGCAGGCGATTACGATCACTTCTAACACCAACATGTCCAAAGAAGACGTGGAAAAAGCGGTGAAAGAAGCCGAGCAGTATGCCGAGGAAGATAAGAAAAAACGTGAGGCGGTCGAGTTGCGCAACGGTGCTGATCAAGCGGTGTACCAGTGCGAGAAAGCGATCGAGGAGCTCGGCGATAAATTAGAGGAAGCCGATAAGACCGAATTGCAGGCGAAGATCGACGCGCTCAAAGAAACGCTCAAGGGCGAGAATGACGATGCGATCAAAGCGGCACAGGAAGATCTCATGAAGAAATTCTACGAGGTTTCCGAAAAGGTATACAAAGCCGCGGCTCCCGCAGAGGG
>JAFSGO010000059.1 GCA_017440765.1 Clostridia bacterium | reverse complement strand
GTACTTTTGGTCGTTCTTACCCCTACATATACTACTTTTAGTCGCTCTTTCGCAAGAAAAGCGGTACACCCAGGGGGTGTGCCGTTTTTGTTTTTACAAGGGTAACAGGACTTGAAACTTAAGAAGGCAGACACCGTTTAGAAAAACAGTCCGGTGGACTGTTTTTTAGGTGGCTGGGGCGCAGACGGACACCGCGAAGCGGTCGGCAAGCCGGGCAGATCGCGCAGCGAGATGCGTCCTGTTACCCGCACCAAAGCATTCAAACCCGAACCTTTTACCGATCGGTGAAACGTTCGGGTTTATTTTTTTCTTAAAAGATGTTAAATAAGTCTTTGTTTGTGGCAGTACAGAGTTAGTCGATCTGTACTACCACTTCTTCGTTCCAAAGAATTCCGTAGATAAACCGCACCGCCATTTCTAAAAAACTCCGGATAAAATAAAAGGCCGACCTTCAATCCTTCGATTGAAAGTCGGCAAAACCGCTCAATTATTCAATTGTATCCCCGCTACATCCGGAGTACATGGCAAGATCAAAATCCGGCGAATTCCAACCATACTTATCAAACTCAACTCCCTAACGGGATGCTCAAACCAAACGCCTTTTTGTCAAGTTGAAACATAATACTTGGTTTTCACGAAATTTTTCACGTGTTGATAAGTATTTCTTCCCTATTTCTATTTCTTGCTTTCTTTTATACTTCGCTCTACGGCTTGCAAGATCTCTGTAACGGAAAGCGCATCTGCTTGTTGTGACGCTTCCCATTGCTTTCTTGCACATTCGGCACACAACTGCCCGCAACCGATCTCATAATCCTCACGGAAGTCAACGTGCGTTCCTACCGGGACCGAGGTTAGTGCTCCGCATAACACGCAGCGTTCAAAGGGTTCCGTAACGGGTACGTCGGCTACCGTTTCCGTTGCTTTTTGAGACGACAGACGGGAACTCTTTTTGAAAAGCTCCGAAAGTCTTTTTCGTATACGTTGTTTCTTCATTCCTGTACCTCGGCGGTGGTTGTGCCCGTGACGTCGGTTGTAGGCGCGGCTTCTTCGGTCGTTTCGGTGACCGTTGTTTCGGCAACCGTAGATTCCGTGGTCTGCGTTGCCGATTCAACAGTTATGTTGCTCGGCTCAGCAGTGCTTGTCGGCTCGCTCGGCTTCGTCGTTTCGGCAGGCGCGGTTTGCGTTGCCGTTGTTGTGCTTTCCGTTACGGAGGAAGTTGTGGATTGTGTGTTTTTAACGACGAGAGCGACCCTATCGCCGTTTACGATATACGTCTCGTTGTTCTCACCGTTTTCTGTAAAAGCGGGATAATACGACGAGGTGCCCCAATGCGAAAAGAACGTTACTTTCGTATCCGCGGTTGGCGTTAACCAAAAGGCAACGGTTTCGGTGTTGCCGTCGGCATCCCTGCCAAGCTGCTGGGTATGGTAGCGCTCGTTGCACCGATCAGCGGTAATGATGATAAATCCTGTTTTTGCCGTACTGCGCTCGGTATGCTGCAAGGTAACGTAATACGGTTGGTTTGCTTGCAATTCCACCACGTGGGACTTATAATCGGTCGTTATCACGTCTACCGAAGTTCCGTTTGTATCGGTGATTCGCACTTGAACGTCGGTCAGAAAGGCGGCTGCTTTGATAATGTTGGAGCCGGAGGTGACGTTGTGAGAAAAATAGGCGTAGGCGCTGAAGCTCATCGCCGCCAGACACATCACCACAACGGATACGGCCGTTACGACGCGCGTCAATATGACTTTTTCACGAATCTTTCCGTGCTTGGATACGTGGAAAAATTCGTTATACAGTTTTCTCACACGATTTTCCTCCTTTCAAAAACTTGGCGGGTATTCAGCGTGCTATCTGGTCTGCCTTGACGGTGATGCCGAGCTCCACCTTTGGAATATCCTCCCCACGGTAGTTGGCAATATTGCCGACCTCTTCGGGCATACGGACAATCAGCGCAAGAAAGGCCGTTTGTTTCGGATATAAAGTAGCGGTTTTTGTATCATAATTATGCAAAGGCATATCGGCAATGTCTTTTACAAGGGTTTTTGCGGTATCTTTTGCCATTTCACGCTCAAGTGTGCCGTTTATAATATCTTGTTCCTTCATTTCGGTTATGACACCGAATTTGAGATAATCCTGCAGCATAAAACGCTGACCGAAGGCATTGGTTGCTTCGATACAACCGTTTACGTTAACGGACGTAAAAAACTCGAAAGGCACCGTACCTTTGTTTTCTACTTTCAGATATACGACCTGCACGTATCCGGGTTCGTACAGAGCTTCATCATTAAAAATATCGCTCTTGCCGTCAATTATCTCCCATTTTTCCTCGCCGATGTAGTGGGATACTTCCAATTCAAAATCAGCAAAATGGAATATATTATTGATTTCGGGTGAGGTATCGGTAAACCAGGCGAGGGACGTACCCGTTCCGAGAATTCCCCAAACAATCAGCGCAAGCAAGCTGAGGACTAAGGCAATTCGTTTGTAGGGAGTTTTCTTTACTTGGGGCTTCACGCCTTATTCCTCCTTGTTTTTTAGTGATAAACGGCATTTTCTTGCTTCTCTCTATCCTTTTTACGCCATACCAAAAGAATCAGAAAAGTTGCAAGTGAACTGATCAGTAGTGTGAGCCACAATCCCATGCGGAAGTTGTCGCCGGTCTGCGGCGGCTCGGGATCGCCCGGCTCCGCGGGAAATTCTTCAATCCTGAATTCCCAATCAAGGTAGCCGATCTTGCTTTGATACTCATTGTCCAATGAGGTGGGAACGTTCAGCGTCACGTCCAAATTGACCTCACCGCCGGAATAGAGAGTGCCAAGGCAGACCCAATCGGTGAGCTGTGCCGTTTCATTGGCAGCGGCATCGAACATATACGCCATTGTGTTATCGTCGCTGTGCTGAACCGTGAGACCCATCTGCGACAAAAACTCCATAGAATCTTCGTGTGCGCCGAGAGAACGCATATAGATCTTGACCTTGACCTTGTTGTCCGCATCGTTTTTGACGGTGATCTTCTGCGTTAAGCTATCACCGGGCATCACGCCCTTGAAATTGGGGAACAGATCGGTCAGCGAATGCTCACTGCCCGGCTCAAACACAAAGTTTCCTGCGTTTCCGCTGTACGTTACCTTACCGCCTGCCGCGTATACGGGCAGAGCGGAGAGCAGAAGAAGAAAGCACGCAACAAGCACGGTAAACAGTTTCTTCATTTCTCTGCCTCCTTTGGCCAACCGGAGGCGGTATAAACGTTACCGTCACTGATGGGATTGTTTTCGCTTTGTACGGCCTGCGCCTTGACGGTGAGTGTCAAAGTCTTTCCGAGGTGGCTGTTATCCACCTTTGAGCCGACGATCTCCACGTGGGAGAATACGTCGGGAGTCGTTTCACCGGGATCTACGATATCGGTATAGTAATACCACCCGTCGTGCAATACCCAATGCTCCTCGTCAATATTCAGCTTAAAGCATTCCTCCGAGGAAAGCTCCTGCGAATCAATACCGTAAACCATCTTGACACGCAGATAAAAGGGATGCTCGCAGTCACTCTCGATACTGACCTTTTTGGAAACAATATCTCCCGGAACGATATACACGCCCTCTTTGGGAAATTCTTTACCCTGATCGGTCGTTTCGTGAATGACAAACCGAATGTTACCGGAGGTCACGACGTTGGTGGCTTTTCCGACAGTTGAGTAATACGCAAGAGTGGACGTGCTGATAAACGTCATCATTGCCGCCACAAGTGAGACAACGAACAGTTTGATCTTGATCTTGCCCAACTGGGTGTCCTCCTTTTGCAAGATTTGAGTTTTTAACTCGGCAATCAAAAGGCATAAATGCGAGGACTTATACCCTTTGATTGCCGCCCAAGTCCCGAAGGACTTGGGGAGCAAGTTTTTTATTTGATGGGTTGAACTTCGACGTTGAAATATATATCGATCAAAGCAAGGATATCATCCCAAGTAATATATCCCTTTCCAACAGCAATCTTCAAATACTTCGCATTGTAAAGCTCAAATGCATCTTCGGAAATAAGACCATCGAAATCTGCGTAGGTGTAGAGACCATAGAACTCAATGTCACCAGCAACAGATCCTATATCGTATGCGAGGGTATCGGTATTGATATCGAATACATTCAGCAGAGAATCTAAGAAAGCAGAAGTAGACAAAATGCCTTCGGTAAAGCAAGTCAAATGCTTATAGGAAACAACTTCGTAAAGGATGGTCTCTTCTGTTGTTCTGTCAACGGAAACTAGTTCAACCTTTTCTATAGTTGTGCCATCAGCATTAAGACCTGCAAAGGTATGACCGATCAAAGCATCTGCATTATCGGAGTTGATAGCCACATACTTATTCTGTGTTGCATCAAAGAAAACATGCTCTCCGATAATCTTAACTGTTTTTCCATTCGCAAAATTTAAATTGATAATTTCGCGTTTTGAAACTACACCATTATGGTCAACAATGTAAGCTACAGGTGCTCTGTCAAGTTTACCTGTTTCGTGATTCCACACAAGCAGTTCCTCATTGCCATTCAACGCATCAACTCGCTTCTGAGACCCGTCCGCGAGTGTTACTAGAGTGTCGGGAGTAATGCAGTCTTGAGTTTGGCCATTGTCTCTATCAAAAGTCTTCCACTGGACGGTGTTACTAGTTTTACCAGCATCTGCATACCAGTTTACGGTTGTTTTAGGAGTACTCAAGCCATGCGGATCGGTAAAGGTATATTCAACAGAGACATTAAAAGCATAAGATGTTGTCTTAGGTCTTACCCAACTATCGCTCTTCAAGTCAGCAGGATATACGTATGTTTTGTCATTATATGTTGTAAAGTACAATCCGGTAACGCCAGACTTGAAGCTGCCGGTAACCTTCATCGTAAGTTTGCATCCATCAACCTCATGTACTAACTCAGTGTTTAAATTCCACATATCGCCTTTACCTTTGAGCTCAGCGATGGTTTTAGAAAAATCTTTGGTCTGCAAGACACCATTTGTATCATAATATTTTACAACAATGCCGTCATAGATCGGCACAGCTTCACCATATCCCTTGCTAGTTGTATAATATACATAATAACAATTGGTCGTGCTAGGCTTGTTATTAGTAATTGCCCATTCAGGAGCAGGATATGATAGTGTTGCTACCTCGAGAGTAACATTCCATACATATTCAATGTTACCGGAAATAACATTGCCGTTCTTATCATAACCTTTGCCATCTAGTGCGACATTGAACGTTAATGTCTGAGTCGTTCCGGAATCAGCAGTGATAGTTACCGTATTACCTGAAATTTTGTTGCCATTCAGATAAGCGGTATAGTTGATGGGTGCACCGCCTTTAGTGATGCTTACACCAGACAAATTCAAAGTTTTGTTGCCAGTAAGACCAATAGACATAACACCTGTGTCTTGGTTGTAGACGCAGTAACTATCGTTAGCATTTGCATCATCATTATCATCATGGTTAACAGAGTTATCCCAATCAAAAGTAGGTGCGACCGGATTATATCCGGTAGACTTATAACTCGGTGCATAATACATATCATCTGTTACAGTCTTTTGATTAACAACAGAATAAACTCCACCAGTCACACTACCCTCAGGCGTTTTAACTGTAATGCCGTCTAGTTTTTGGTAAGGCAGTTTGCTCGTTTGATTTTCAACATTCAACTTCGCTGCATTCCAATCACAAGCGAATACAAAGGCAATATTCACATAAGTAGTGTTGTCTCGTTTGCCTTGGTAGGGCTCAAACTTAGCATCACTAAAGAAAGCGGGGAAGAAACTTTCGTAAGTTCCAACAATGGCTTTCCACTGTGTTTGAGATAACCAATTATACTGATTCAAAGATCCTTCTACAGTAATATTAGCAACAGCGGAATCCACATAGATACCCATACCATGAGCAGTAACGCCCTTACCATAGGAGTCGATCACATCTTCCTGTACAGTGGTCAAATCGCGCAACACCAAGGAATTAACACCAGCAACCTGCATATTAGCGAATGCACCACCAGACAAAGTAGTGTTTTCGACCACTACATTATTGCCACCACGAATACAAACAGCTGTACGAGAACCCGAGATATAGGAGTTGCTGATGGTGCAGTTGCCACCATTAATCAGAATACTGTTATAGAAGTACTCTTCTTTCTGAGTCTCGTTATTGATAGACTGGCTTTGGTAGATATTCATTACGGGATATACAGGGCCCTCAATACGAACATTGTCTAAGTTACCATTGTTCATGGTAATATAGCCGACGAAACCAGCTGTGCTTTTTGCCTCATAACTAGTGGGCAGAGTTACAGTAAATCCGTTTCCGTAAAGAGTGTGATTATTGGACACACTGAAGGAGCCAGAAACATTATTCAAAAGGACAATACTATTCGAAGTAGCAGAAGTGGCTTTAGTCACATTAGTTGCATCCACGACTTCAAGATAGATTACTGTAGGTGTGCAGAAGTTGTAGTCCTGAATTGTAACTTTAACAACGCCTGTATTTGAGAACACAATAGTGCCATCTTCCCAATTATTAGTTTTAGAAGGAGTAAATGTCCCATTAACGGTAGAGTTCTCATACACACTTTCGACGGAAACCCAAACGCTAGAACCGTTCCTATCTTTTTCAGCAATACTGTCTTTATATTCGAACAAACTGCCAACAGAAACAGCGTTTTCATTACCTACTCGGTAAAGGAAATCACCGGTAAATTTGGTCTCAAATTTCTCGACCGAATCCGCAACTTCGCGGTCAAGGATTGTAACCCCGGCAAAAGGATTAGAAGTGTCATCGTCATATATAGGAATATGCTTTACACCCCAGCCATAGCCTGTAAAGAGCTGATTAAAGGGAAGATAAACACGCTGATTATTCTCTTTAAGAACCGTACTATCTACTACACCGTCTCCATTAATATCTGTTGTTTCGTAGATATCCTTATTGGTGTCGTCTTTAACATCATGTTTATGCTCATAGAGCTTGCCTTCGGCATCTTTCATAATGTGGTAACAAGTCTTTGTAGGAGTCTTGCCGTTCATCAAAATGAAGTTGCCTGTTGTTTTCCAGTTACCGTTTTCATCCTGAATTTCAGATACGTTTTGAATCTGCTCAAGACGGCTGAACTGGTGGTCGTGAGTATATGAAGCAAGAGAATTTGCAACAAGCTCACAGTAGTAATAGTCATTCCAATCACCGAAATGAACTGTACAGTTTTCTGCACTGTATTGCTTAGTGTTAGGAACAGTATATCCATTCTCGGTAGTCATGTTATAGTTTGTTCCCACAAGCATGCCGCTATAACGGTACCAATAATACTGATAGTTACCACAAACGTCGTTATAAACGTCAATCTGTGCTGCAACGTGGCAATTGTTCATAGTGACAACTGCTTTATCACTATCTTTGCCACGGAACATACCCATTAAGCCGCCGCAGGCAACGTCCCAGCTACCCCAGAGTGCAGTAATCTTATTGCTATTATCAATGGTGATGTTTTTAAAAGATATAGCGTTTTCTTTTTCTTCGTTACCGCCGATACCTACGATACCGCCGTTACCTGTGTTATAAACGCGGGGATTACAATTAGTAATTGCAATGTTTTCAAATGTTGCATTACCGTTATAGCCTGCATATGCAGCGATAACGCCTGTAGGAGTAAACTCACCGTCGGACTCAAAGTTATCAACGGTAAGATTCTTAACAGTGCCATCTACCCAGGCAAACAGACCCATAGCATCCTTGTAATAGTTTGAATTTGCAGGATACCCGCTGTTATAATCGCCAAACATTTCCCAGGTGTTCTGGTAGAAATTAGCAATCGTATGTCCGTTACCGTCAAATGTTCCTTTGAATACGTTTACTTCACTTGTAACACCTGTCTTTGTTTCTGTGGGACGATTAACTTCATTACCACTGGTAAACTCACTATTGTTACTGTAACCAATAGGATAGAAAATGGTTGTTGTGGTATTTTCTTCATCAGGAAGAACAGTACCATGATGAAGGTTTATATCCGAAAGGAGTATTACTGTTTTATCTGAAAATGAATCTATTCCATAATCAGCTGCCATACCGCCAACAATTTTTGCAAAAGCGTGAAGCTGGTCGGCATTGGCAATATGAAGCGTTTTATCTGTGGTATTATACCAACTGTAATCTTCTTCACCTTCCCATGCCTTTGAAGTATCTGCAACAAGTGCTACTTCAGAGAAAGATGCCATTGCAACGCTTACTGCACCTGTAAGGGTATCGTATGTAAACTGGTTGTGAGAAACAAGGCTTGCCTTATCATCTACCAAAACCATCTCGTTATTGGTACCATCTTCTACATGGTAGAGTCGGTAGTTACCCATGTTGAGATATTTAGGCAGAACTTCACCGAGATCAATGATAATCGGAACAGTATTATCTTCGGCAACGCCCTTTATATGCACGTCAACAGGGATAAGAATTTCGTTATTTACAGTTGTAATATCACTTGTGGTATTTTTAAGAGGAGTTACTGTAAGTTTAAGTTCGGTGGTACCGTCTTCAACGGCTACACCTTCAGGAATAAAGGCAGAAATATTACCGCCTGTTAATGTAACGCCGCCTGCAGGAACCTTTCCGTCAACAGGTGCTACTGCGCCTGTTGCAGAGCCGTTTTGCAATATTGTGGGATACTCTGCCTTTGAGTCATAATCATCACCAAAAGAATCCTTCTCAAAGGGAGCTTGCGTTGCAAGTGCAGTAATGGAGAAAAGACCCGCGTCTTCGTTCATATACTCGTTACCGGCAGTTGTGAGCATGTTCATAGCCACGGTCATAACGACCTCACCTGACGGATGAAGCGGGCTGTACTGATCTTTTGCAAGAAGAGTACCGTCGGCAGTAGCGCCGCCGTCAAGCACGTTATTTAAAAGACCGATTGCTCTCAATTTTTTAAGATCGGATCGCTGTTCAACTGCAACGCCGCCCTCAGCAAAGTAAACGTTGATTACTTCAGCTAACTTACCTACGCCATTTTGAGGGGTGAGAGAAAGCTTATAATTTAGCGCAAGTTCGCCGACATTAACGAGTTTGATGTACTTAACGTCGGTATAACCCGGCTCCCAATTATCATAGCTGAAAATCGTATTGTGACCGTTTTCTTCAACGTTGTGCCATACACCGCTGTCGAGGTCGTCCGTCCAATACATCTCAAGATCCAGATTTCCTGCGGTAATAATATTTTTGCCGCTGGAAATACTATCGCTAAACCAAGCGAACGTCGAACCTATGAGCATAGAAATGCAAAGCAGCAAGGCAAGACCACTATGGAGAAGCGATGTTTTTGTCTTCTTCATTTCCTGTATCCTCCTTTTAATGTTGCCGTTTCAGCAATCAAAAGACATAAAAGAAACACCCTTATGTCCTTTGATTGCCGCCTAACTCCCCGAAGGGAGTTAGGACGGACTTTATGTGAAACTTACTTATTTGCTGAGTAAAGAACTTGAGAAGCGTCGTTTTCAAGCCACTGAAGCACGTCGTATTCAAACTTACCGCCGTTGATCGTCAAAGCGGGAGCATCGCCCTTATAACCGCTGCCGATGGAAACAGTACCGCCAAGGAACTCACCGCCGTTAATGGTGATAGAGGTGTTGGCGTGGCTGTTGCCATAGGAATAGGTATACATAACGTTGTTATCCGCAGAGGTAGCCTTGGTGGTCTCAAAGGTACCGCCGTTGATGACTACGTCGATGGTAGGAGCAACGGATGCATTGGAACCGGGCAACTGAATCCAAGCTGGAGTCGCACCCTTTACAAGACCGCTGTTCATAGTGAACTTAACGTTATCCTGATTGTACTTTGCGATACGCAGAGCGCAACGCTTACCGATCAGAGTACCGCCGTCCAGAGTGAACACACCCTTGTTATCAACAGCGTAGCTCGCACCGCCGTCACTCTCGTTGGTAACGACAACACCTTCGCCGATGACTAAGGTAGCCTCGTTGGTAATCGTGTTGGTAGCGTAAGAAGGGATTTCCTGTAGATCGGGATTCTCAGCAACAAAGGAGATGGTACCTTTACCAACAATCTCCAAATTACCGCGGTTGTCGATGATTGCAGAGGCACCGCTGTTACTCACAGCATAGCTGATGTCGTTTCCGTTCAGATCCAACGTAACCGTTTTGCCCGAAGGAACGGTAATGGTGGAATTTACAACAACATCATCAGTCAAAACTACATCGCCGCCGTTTGCAATAGCGTTTGCCAAGGTAGTGACATCAGCAACCTTCTTAGCACCGAAGGTGTAAGAATATTTACCAATGGTAATGTACTCACCGGTCTCAATATTAGCAGGGCCGGAAGTAGCGTTAGGATCCTTGGTTGTCTCGTAGAGACGAAGCTCAACGGTCAAAGTAGCACCTTCCATAGCTTCCTGATTTACAGCGAATGCACCGCAGGAGAACTCTTTAACAATGCCGCAGAGCTCTTCATAGTTCATAGTAATGCCTGCAGTTTCAAGCATACGGATAGAAGAACCGGCAGGGATAGCTACGCCATCACCTAAAAACTCGCTGAGCTCGAAAGCGAGCCAATCGGCAGAGAATGAATCATACTGACCTGCAAGACCCGCATCGTCACTGGTTATATCCTTATCGATAGTCGCAACGAAGTCTGCGTGCCAGTAGCGGTGTTCATTCATCTGAGCAGCATCGTAGGATTCGGTGGTGTTGAAAACATAACCTGTGTCAAGAGCTACGGTGTTGCCGCCAAGAGTAGTAACTACAGGCATCTTAGACAGAACGGTGGTGCGGGCAGCAGGAACGCCGTCAAACATAGCGTTTGCATCGTACTGGTTGTCGAAGCTATCGCTTTCAGAGGTATACTGAGTAGCCATCAGGTTGATTCCGAGATCAATCTGGGGAGCAACTTCACCGGTCTTGTAGTTAGCTTCATTACCAACAGTTTCAGGCATATAAACAACTAATGCAACATACTGTGCATCAGCACCTGCTTCGATGCTGCCAGCCTTGGTATAACCGGTAGACAGAGCCTTAGAATCGGAAACAGCAGCACGAGCTGCAGCACGGTCAGCATAAGGAGTATCAACATCGTCGATAGCGCCGAACTCAATGTAATCAGAGAGGCGAAGTGCATTACCTTCAACACTGATGGATTCGATTTCGTTAACAATGTTAATACCCAGATTGTACTTGAGAGCGAGAGTACCGAGGTTAGAAACCTTTAAGTAAACAACCTCCGTATGACCGGGCTCCCAAAGAGTGTCTTTTTCAAAGACATTGGTGGTAGCGGTTACCTTTTCCCAGCTATCACCATTCAAGTATTCCAGCTCAACATCAAGATTGCCGGACTTGATGATGTTGTTAGTGCTGGAAACACTATCAGTGAACCAAGCGAACGTACTACCAATGAGCATAGACACACACATAAGGAGTGACAGAGCGCTCATAAGGAGGGCACGCTTGGTGCTTTTTGTTTTAGTCATTATTATGACCTCCTTTTTTATATTTGTCGGCGCTAATTGAAACTGCATTTCCCGAACGCCGACAAAGATAAGCAGTTGTGGTTTTGGCTTTTATGTAATCCGGTCTCTTATAAAGCCATTAAAGTCAAGACCTTCTTAGTTTGCTATGCAATTTGGATTAATTCCAATAGTTTGCAAAAGCATCCTTAGCACTGTTGCCGGTGTTGTCAAACTGGATAGCTTCAGCAACAATGTCGAGGTTGAACTCTGTAGGCATGTTGTCAACAGTAAAATCTGAAGGAACATTAACGCTGGTAAACAGAGTCGAAGTGTCGCCAACAGCGAGCTTTGCATCCTTGTAATAAACAAGAGTAAGGGTCTTTGCAGTAGCATCGGTTTCGATAGTATCAAAAGACCAATCAGTGCTTACGTTGCCAAGGATATTTCTGAAATCATAACCAGTGCCAAGAACTGCCTGCCACTTGTCATAATCATTCAAAGTAACCTTAACGCGCACCCACATATCATACTGACCATCGTTACGAACAGTAGGATCCTTGTACAAAACATCGCCAGGGGCAACGTTGTCGTAGGTATTAGTTGCGACCTCTGTATCGCTAACCTTACCGTCCTCATTGGCTTCGTGCTCGAAAAGATCAAGCTTGAAATCGGGCTTCTGGGTTTGGCTATCGGTAGATACCTTGAATACGTTTTCTACTTCATCGGTAGCGGTAAACCAAGCCAAAGTACCCAAAGAAAGGATGGCTACGAGGCACACTGCGAGCGCTGCAACAAACACCTTTTTCTTCGTCATTTTCATTTGTTTTTCCTCCTTTCTTCGAGAATTTATTTCAAACTCGTGCCTGTCGGAATTCCTTTACAGGCGCGAATCGGAAACCGTTAGTTTTCGCTCTTATCTTCCTTTTTTACAGAAGAGAGCTGAGACATTTCTCCGGAAGAGAAATGGGTTTCGGCTTTGAGGCGTTCAATTTCTGCCTTCAACCGTTCGTTTTCCTCGGTGGTAGCATCAATCTCGGTCTTCACGGCAGCAACCGCTTCGTCTTCATCCTCGTTTTTCTTTTTGCCGAGCATATCGGGCAAGAAAATGGCAAGGATCAAAAGGATACCTATACCGATGGTGATATACATACCGGGAGGGTTCTGCACGAACTCGGATACGTATCCGAGTTTCGGGATACTGAACTGCGGCACGCCGATGACGTTATTGAAATGCACGGGATCCTGATCTTCGATCTCGTTCGCGAGGCCTTTCGTATAAAAGCGTTGATTGGCAGCGTCTACACGGACGACTTGGTGAGTCGCGATGACCAGATCCTCATTTAAGATGAAGGTGATATCGTCGCCAACCGCAATGCTGTTGACGTCCACTTCTTTGACGTACAGCAGATCACCAACCATATATTTCGGCTGCATACTGCCGGAAATAACGGTGTAGCATTGGAATCCTAACAGACGCGAGCCCATCAGGAACACGGCGCAAAGTACCATAATGACCACCAAAGCGGTGGATACAACGTTCCATATTTTTTTTACGGTAGCCATCTCCAAACTCCCTTTCGAGCCAATCGGCGATCAAAAGATACAACACATTGTTTGTATCCTTTGATTGCCGCCCACCCGAAGGTGGGACGGCGTGAGGTAAAAAGGTTGAGAAGATTATCAATATTTGATAAACGGGAGTATGGACAGCCATAATCGCCGTTTCCTGCGTTCCCAATAGCGTCGATCACTACCGTTGGAACGCTCGATTTCGCGGTTGAGATATCGCAATTCTCGCGTGAATTCATAAAAGAACGCATGCACTGCACCAACCGCCAAAAGCAACAGAGCAGTGGCAGCAATACCGATTAGTATGTACAGTGCAAGATCAGAGTTGGTTTGGGGCATCGGAGTCTCCTATCGTAGTATCACAAGGGGTGTCTGCTGAGACAGCGGCAGGTTCTCCGCTCTCAAGTTGGGCTTTCAGGGCTTTGAGTTCTTCGAGCATTTTGGCGTTTTCCGCCTTTTGTGCTTCGATTTCTTCGCGCTCTGCCTGCATTTCTTCCATCTGTTCCTTCTTATAGCGACGGAACAGATTAAAGAATTTCAAGCCCTCGTACAGAATGATCAGCATGAACGGCGTGAAGATGCAGACGAAATAGCCGGGGGTAGTCTTTAGGAAATTAAAGAACGTGCCGAGTCCCGGAACGTGGCTTTCGTATTTGCCGAGCACGTACGGATAGGTGACGATGGTCTCATCGTTGGTATCCGTCGTGGTACCGTAGGTGATAAAGCCGGGATTACCTTCGGCGTCGGCTGTCCGTTTGCGGATCTTGTGCGTGACCGTCTCGCCGAAGTTATCGGTATCCTGCGACATGAAGGTGATGATATCACCCTCCTTTAACTCGGCAGGATTCACCTCTTTGACGAGGATCAGCGATCCTGCGTTAAAATCGGTGGCAGCCATGGAGTCCGAGTTGACGATATACATCTTATAACCGAACAAGCTGCGGTCGTTGCGGTTAAACGTGGTCACGGATACCACGGTAAAGATCATCATGGATACTGCCAGCAAGATAACCAACCATATCAGGGTGGTCTTGATAATATGCAGCGCCTTTTTCATACTTCGGAATCACTCCCCTCGGGTTTTCTGAAATATTGCTTGACTGACGCGTAGATCACACGAAATACGTGCTCAGAATAATTGTCTCCTCCGGACATCTGACCGTGATGCACCTTGACGGCAAAATCAAGCATGACGTTTAAGATGTGATTTAAGATCATCCACACGTCCGCTTCATCTCTGAATGCGTCGCGGAATTTTTCCACGACCGGTTTATACCGTTGTTTGTGCATTTCGGCGGCATAGCGAATAAAATAGGGCGAATAATAATACTGCACGTATGCTATGCATCTGTCGTAACTGCCGATCATATAGGTCCAGATCGCCGCGAACAAGAAACGGCAACGCAGTTCATATTCCACGGACGTTTCATACATGATCGGAAGATGTTGCATAACTTTGGTAACCAGTTCATCGTCCAACATTTCAAACGCTTTATTAATCAGATCTTCTTTGTGCGAAAAGCAACGGTAAATGTACGCTTCATTGATTCCGGTCTCGGTGCTGATGTGCTTTGTGGTGGCTTTGTCAAGTCCGTCTCTTGCAATGACATGGATCGCACCGTCGATCAATTTGAGACGGATATCATCCTGTTTCATTTTTGTTCTCCTCTCGCGTTGTAAATGTTTACTACATCTTTCAGCAAAATAATGCAAACGCCGAGCGTTTGCCTACTGCGTTCCCTTTATCGACCGAAAAGAATTTCGGTTTCGGGCTCGGGAACGGGCGAGATATTGATAACGCTTTCTTTTCCGCATCGTTTACATTTAACGGGCAGATCCTTGATCTCCGTAGTGGGTAACAACCACAGTACCGTGTGTTTACCGCAACACGGGCAAAGGAAGCGACGCAGATCGGTCTTTATATCACTTTCCTCCGGTTTTTGTTGTATGGTCTTTTGCAAACTAACTTCACCCCATTTTGAAACTTTTGCTGAGCGGAAAAAACAAAAAAGCCCGTGCCACAACCGCATACGCGATTATTTGGCACAGGCTCTAAGGCTCAGGCGCAGATTCAATTGTAACTGACTTTGCAACGAAAACTGTTAGCAAGTCACCATACTCATACGAGTATGGTTTATTATACACACGATTTCAGTTCATGTCAATGTGCTAAACGCAAAATTTTCCGGTGTTTTTCAGGGGTTTTTTGTGGAAATCTTAAGAATATGCCAAAAACGACCCTTAAGACAAACCAAAATCGTTGTTCGTGAGCAGCGCCATTTACTCACTTTCCCTCTTCGTTTATCGGCAGATAAAAATGCAAACACAATCATATCATCGCTGACTGATATAGTCAAGTGCTTATTGATAAATACTGAAACAAAATTCGACACGCCGTATAATAGGATAAAGACGTCTTGTTGGCGAAAGTGAGGTTTTGCGGATGGGTAAGGAAGTCGACTATAAAAACAGAGACCGTTTCATACAACTGGGAATTGCCGTTTCTACACTCAGGAGAATTCGCGGCCTGTCCCAAGAAAAGTTAGCGGAAAAAGCTAATATCAGCCGCTCGCTTCTCAGCAATATCGAAGCCCCGAACATGGCGTACGGCTTTTCCTTAAACGTTCTCTACAATATTGCAGACGCACTGAACATCGCACCCGAAAGCTTGATCAAAGCATCCGTGTTTTCGGATGACGTTTTGCATAAGTAAAGAAGCGCCCCGCTCGGTCGAGCGGGGCGCTTAGAATAAAAAAGGTATCGGCAATCTTGCCGATACCTTTTTTATTAGATAATTTTATTCGTCGGCTTTTTCCTTTTTACCGGAGAGCATCACGTTGGTGAGGATGCCGAGGATCAACGCACAAGCAATCGCCGTAAGCGTTACCTTACCGATCGCCATCGCCATACCACCGATACCGGAAATTAAAATAACTGAAACAACAAATACGTTTTTGTTATTTTCCAAATCAATTTTCTGGATCATCTTTAAACCGGATACAGCGATAAATCCATACAGCGTCATACATACGCCGCCCATCACGCAACCGGGAATAGAATCCAGAAACGCTACGAACGGTGAAATAAAGGAAACGGCGATCGACATGATGGCAGCGGCGGTAATAGTAACAACCGAAGCATTACGCGTGATAGCAACACAGCCGACGGATTCACCGTAGGTGGTGTTGGGGCAACCGCCGAAGATAGCACCGACAAAGGAGCCAACGCCGTCACCGAGAAGCGTTCTGTGAAGACCGGGCTCCTCTAACAAATCGGATTCGATGATGGAGGAAAGATTTTTGTGGTCGGCAATATGTTCTGCGAACACCACAAATGCTACCGGCACATAAGCCACCGCAATGGTTGCCACGTATGCCCAGTTAAATTCCTTAACGCCATCGATTGCCGTGAGGAACGTAAACTTCGGCAGAGCCACAAACGTGCTCAAACCGATGCCATCTTTGGTAAGAGCGGCAAACGGAGCCAGATCCAAAATAACGAGTGCTTCGTTACCGGTTTGCTGGCCGATAAGTGTGAAGATCACAGCCACAACGTAGCCGGCTAAAATACCGATGATAAACGGAATGAGACGCGCCATTTTCTTACCATAGGTAGAGCAAAGCACCACAACCGCCAGCGTAACCATTGCGCAGATAAAGGATACCCAAGCGTGTGTCGACATCACGAAAGAACCGTTGGCATCCTGCGGCCCGTAAGAAAACACGTCTTTGATAGCAGCGCCCGCTAAAGACAGACCGATCAACGCAACTGTAGGACCGATAACCACCGCGGGCATCAACTTATTGATCCAGCCAACGCCGACAATTTTGACAACGATCGCAATAATGACATACACCAGGCCGGCGAACAAAGCACCGATAATAAGACCTAAATAGCCGAGCGACATCGAGGTGGCACCGGCAAAAGCCGCCAGCATAGAACCGATGAACGCGAAGGATGAGCCGAGAAAAACCGGACTCTTAAATTTAGTGAACAGCTGATACACCAATGTGCCGACACCGGCACCGAACAATGCAGCCGAAGCAGTCATTTCATTACCGACAATAGCAGGAACCGCGATCGTCGCAGCCATAATGGCTAACAGTTGCTGGAATGCAAACACCAACAGCTGTGTAAACTTCGGCTTGTCTTTGACTTGGAACACTAATTGCATTGAAACCCCCACCCTTTCAATATAAAAATAAAAAAGACCTTGCCTCCGCAAGATCTCACTGTCCTTGTACCGCAACAAGTTGTGATGGTCTTGTCGGTAAGCACTATCCCTAGTATACACAGTACGACAAAATTCGTCAAGTTATTTTTATGGTGAATTTGAAAAGATTACGGTCATACTATTACGGGTGGTGAAACAATGGAGAAAAAGAATGAAAAGAGTAAAACACGCATTTCCGATCGCGTAAACGCAATAACGAACAGTATGGTAACCGAGGGTCGTGGTGAGATCTTATCGGATATCCTCGGCAGCTATACCGGCACGGCGCATGACGGTGGAGTTCCCGAACAGGATGCGGACGATCTGTAAAAAAAATCAAAATTTTGCAAAAATTGTCACACATGATTCGTGATAACGAACACACACTACTACTGCAAACGCAAGATGAATATCGGCGGCAACGCCAAAATCGTTTTGAGGAGTGTAACTGTATGTCCAGCAAGAACAGCATGGTCCCCGAGGCACGCGAAGGCCTCAACCGTTTCAAGATGGAAGCTGCCAACGAAGTTGGCGTGACTCTGAAACAGGGTTACAACGGCGATCTGACTGCGAAACAGGCCGGTTCCATCGGTGGCCAGATGGTCAAAAAGATGATCCAGCAGTACGAGAATAACCTGAAATAAATAAGGGTATTCAGTAAGCAAATGCCGCCGGAGGGCAATCGTTCTCCGGCGGTATTGTTTTCTCACAGAATTTTTTAAAAAATCCGCGCAAATGCTTGACAAATATAAAAAAATGGGTATAATAAACACGTTCGGCATATTGCGGAATTGTGTAAAGGTAGCACGAGAGTCTCTGAATCTCTTTGTCTAGGTTCGATTCCTAGTTCCGCAGCCAAAGGCCCCGCCTTGTTTACAAGGCGGGGCCTTTTTTGTTTGTTGCAAAAGACGATGTTTTGTTAACTTGCTTTAAACGTATCGGAAAAAGAACCGACGGTGATCGTGTAGTCTTCCCCTTTTTGGAGATCCGGACTACTCAAGATCACAACGGCAAAGGAAAGTTCGGGTTCGTGGGAAATGAGAGTTTTACCGCTTATATCTTTTACCGTTATTAACGTACCTGCCGGCTGATTGCCGACACTGACGGCAACAACGCCCTGCTCGGAGTCGCTGAAGGTCTGCGCCATTCCCAATGCACCTGTACCAATAAAAGTACCGCCGGTTATCGCACCACTAACATCGTAATCCAATGTTGCGGTATCGCCCTGTGTCGGGCCGACCACCACGGTATATCCACCCGAAATAGTCAGCGTACCGTTGGCATCAATACCATCACCCGACGAATTGATATGGAGCGTACCTCCGGAGACGGTAACACTGCCGTTTGAGGAAGAACCACCCATTCCACCCATACCACCGTGACCACCAAACCGATCGCCGCCGGGACGCGCACCGCCCGTGCCGCTGGAATCCGTGCCTCCCGCCGCATTGATACCGTCGTCACTGGCGGTGAGGTTCACCGTGCCGCCCGCAACGTTCACATGCAACGCCTCCAATCCTTCATAGCACTCCCGAATCGTGATCTTCCCTTCTTTCATGGTAAGCGTGTCATCGGCATGGAAACCATCATCACCGGTGGTCAAGTCGAACGTGCCACCGCCAACCGTGATGGAAGCATTGGCGTGAATGGCGTCGTCGGCCGAGTCGATCTTGACCGTGCCGCCGTTTATCAGCACGTTCCCCGCCGATTTGATACCTTTAATACTGGTGCTGTCTTCGGAAGAGGTGGTCGAGGTCGTTTGTGAACTTCTGCCACCCGGCGGCATCATACCACCGCTGCCCATAAAGCCGCCCCAGGAATCCGAGGTCTGCTTTTGGGCATTGGCACTGCCGCCGCCCGCAAGAATGTTCACAGCGCCGCCGTCCATCTGCACATACGCGCCACCGCTGATGCCGTCGCCCTCTGATTCAATGGTATAGACCCCGCTTGCGATATACACAAATCCTATCGTATCATCGTCATCGTTCTCTGCATGGAATCCGTCCTTTCCCGCATCCACCGTTATGGAGCTGTCAGCAAGGCGGATACTGTCGTTGGCATCCAAACCGTGTGACGCAGACGTAACGGTATAGGTACCTCCTGTAAACACCAGATCATCCTTGCAGACGATGCCGTGATCCGCAGGTGACTTGACGACAAGAGTGCCGCGGCCGTTAAAGGTAAGGTCCTGCTTGGAAAAAACCGCGCCGTCAATGTTGTTCTCGTCCACAGCGGTAAAAGCGCCGCCGTTTGAAAGCGCGTTTTCCGTGCCGTCCGCCAGCGTCACCACGACTTTATCGGACTCCAAAATATACAGCGCCGCCGAGGTTGCGCTGGTGACCGACACGCCGTTTAAGACCAGTTGCGGTTTATCGTTCTCATCAGCATTCACGACGATCCTGCCGTTCGTCAAGGTACCCGACAGAATATACGTCCCCTCATCGGTGATGGTGACGGTGCTTCCGGAAATGGTGACCGCATCAGATGTGCTGGTTGCCGACGTGCCGTTCAATTTGATATATGCAGCCCCGATCTCCTCATAAGTATCCCTCTGATCACGGTCGGTAAATGCGTCGTCTTTGCTGAGGGGTGTGATTACACCGTTCGTTACTTCGGTAGTTGTCTCCTCATCATCCGATATAGGCGCTTTGCTGCAGCCCGAAAGCAGAAACACTCCGAGCGCCAGCAATACTAACATTCGTTTTGCGTTCATAAACCAAACGCTCCTTTTACAGTTCGGTCGTTACCGTTGTTTGTTTGGAAACGGAAATTTCAAGATTACCGTTTCGCTGACGCAGTTTGTCGATCAATTCTTTTTCCTTTGCAGCATCTTTGAGCACAATATCATACGTCAGACGAAACATACTGCCCATATTGGTGGTTTTTACGTTCGTAAGCTCATAGGAATCCGTATAGGGATCAAACACCTGTTCAAACACACCGGTATAATCGAGATCCTCCGGAATGGTAACACGGATCGTCTTGTACACCGCCGCATTCTTGCGTGCACCGAAATCTAAGCGGTTATACATCATGAACACCGCACACATTACAAGAGAAAACAAGGCGGCATAGCCAAGATAACCCATACCGGCAATCAAACCCGCACCCATCGCCAAAAACAACGTGCCGATCTCTTTCGCCGTGCCGGGCACTGAACGGAAACGCACCAAACTGAAAGCTCCCGCCACCGCGACACCCGCTCCGACGTTCCCGTTCACCATCATGATCACAACGCATACCACCGCAGGTAATAAGGCCAATGTCACGACAAAACTCTTGGTATAGCGTGTTTTATACATATATCCGAACGCCATAAGCAACCCAATGACAAGTGATACCAAAATGCACAGTAAAAAATCCGCAACGCTGATTACCACAGTCATATCGGTATCAAACAAACCTCCAAAAATCGTTTCAATCATAGTTTTTCTTCTCCTTCATCGTCGCTATGTAGGCGGTACCATATTTGGAAAACGACGTTTTATACAGTTTTTCGCGTGATAAAATAGCAGTCATCCACAGCGGAACCCCACCCGAACATTTGAGTTCCATCAATACCTGATCGGGTGCTGAAATCGATATGCCACCGATCGGTTTATCTAATGACAGATCGCTTTGCCGAAACTGAATGTGATCGTCAAAGGTAATGCGAAAATCGCCGCCGTTCCGTTCATAATACGCTTCGCGCTCATAGGATAAAAAAACCGTTGGATGCAAGGGCGCGTAATAGTGCATAAAATAATCGATTTCATCCGAGATCTGCACGTCGTGCACGTGCTGACGCTCACCGTTGCACAGCCACTCGACCGCATCGTCATGCGGCAGGCAGACCCGCCGTTTATACACCACACCGTGGTATTTCTTTTTCAGTTCTGCAAACACGGGACTCTGCGCTTCGGCTTGCGCATAGCTGCGCAGGCGAAGTTTTTCTTTATACGTTGGCTTTTCAATGGAACGGCGGATCAGCCGATAGGTATCCGTATCGAAATACACATTACGAATGGTAGTGCGTCCGTACCGATCCAACTGCATATACGGCTCAATGGCACACAATACCCGTTTTTTTTGCTCAGATGTAAGCAAATATTTCAGTTCATAGCGCTTAAACACGGCTTGATATGCCACGTGTCCACCTCCTTTATTCATTCTTATGGTATAACGCAAGCGTTATCATATCGTGATATAAAAATGAATATTCTATAAACAAACGCCGCTCTGTACAAACAGTACAGAGCGGCGTTTTGGTTAGGGTTGTGCGGTGGTGGAGGCAGGAAGTTGCGCTTTCTTAAAAGCTTCAACATACGCGTCGATATTGGCTTTGCAAGCAGCATTGATCTCGGCAATACCATTGCCGACCAGCGCCATGGTACGGTCATACGACCGTTTGGCAAAAATGACGTCTTCCTCTGCAACGCCAAAGGCGGCCGTCCAATCGGCAACCTTTTTGTCGAGCGGGATGATGGTATAATCTTTTTGCTTACTGCCGTCGTTTCTCGCTTTGGAATAACACCACGTCGGTAACACGTCGACACCGGACAAGAACACGGTGCCGTCCTCATACCGTGCAAAATTGCATTGGAATAAAAGCCCGTCTTCGGTATGACCGTTATCGTTACAGTTTTCGTCATGCTCGCCGTAATGTGAATCGTTATAGCGGCTCTTGACGTCGGCGTATTGGCAAGTGCCGTAGTCCTGGAAATTACCGCCTCTGTTCGCGGCATAACTACCGCCGTACATGGATTCAATCGTCTGATTGGATAAGATGTTTCCCATGGAATACAGGCACACCGTTTGATTGCCGTTTTCCGCAGTAATCAGTTCCAGCGGTTGGATCTTGTGCGGATGACCGCCGACAATCACGTCAACACCCATTTCGCACAATTTCTTCGCCATGGTTGTTTGACTTTCCAGCGGTTTGATCTGATATTCACTGCCCCAGTGCAGGTACACGATGATCGCCTCTGCCCCTTCGGCACGCATATTTGCCATCTGGGTTTCCATGTCTTTATAAAACGCGTCGAGATTCGCCGTGGAGAAATAGTTGACCAGCGTTTGATCGGAAGTAGCAGAACCGTACGTATAGTTCACAAAGCCGAGCTTAATACCGTTGACATCTTTGACCAAATACCGCTTGTCCTGCGCGCTCCCGCGCAGACCGATATGGTCGAGATTGCGTTCGGCATAGGTACTCTCGGTCAAAGTCAAACTACTGCCATTGCTGACATGGTTGTTAGCACACAAGCCCAATGCATAACCGGTATCCATCACCGTATCGATCAGCGAGGCAGGCACGCGAAAGATCATTTCCCGCTGATAATAGTCGCTCTCCCCTTTACCGATACCAAACTCTAAGTTGATCGCGGAATAATCCAATGCGGTGACATAGGGTTTCATATGTTTAAACATGGGCGCAAAATCATACACGCCGGCCGAAACCTTGGCGGATCGCAAGACCGGTGTGTGAATGAGAATATCCCCCGAACTACCCAAGGTGGCGGTGGCGGTCACGGCGGGTTCTCGCGGACCGGTCGTGGTGGTCGCACCGGTTTCACCGCCGGCAGAATGGTTGCGAATCGTATTGACAAGCAACGCAATACCTCCGGCAATCACTGCCAGAATCAACAAAAGCACCAACACGATCAACGCGCGGCGCGCGGCTTGTTTTCGTCTTTGTTGTCGGACATGCTTTCTGGGTGGCATGTATCATCCATCCTTTGCGTTATCATTCCATTTCATTTTACAACAGCCCACCTGAATAGTCAACCTCCGCGTCACCATCTTTTTATCATCGCATAGCATGAGAATAGGAATTTCTGTAAGGAGCGATATGAGATGGACACGCGAATGGGCTTACATGAACTCGCGGTCGGGCAACGCGCGATCGTTGAAACCTTACATATGACCGGCGGGATGCGCCGCCGTTTATTAGATATCGGATTGGTGGAACAGACGACGGTGGAGTGTGTCGGAAAAGCGCCGAGCGGAGACCCGATCGCGTTTTCTGTTCGCGGCGCCGTCATCGCGTTACGTGGCGAAGATTGCCGACGCGTTGAGGTCAGGAGGTTGTAAGATGGGACTGACGAACCGTTCCGTAGGAACTCACGCGGTGGATCAAGGACTCTGCGTACAGCGTACCGCCGACTATGATAAAGTCATTGCACTGGCGGGCAATCCCAACGTAGGGAAAAGCACCGTGTTCAACGGGCTGACCGGTCTGCATCAACACACCGGCAACTGGCCCGGGAAAACGGTGTCCAACGCGCTTGGTCGTTGCCGCTATGAAGAAGAAGGATATATTCTGGTGGATATTCCGGGCACCTATTCGCTGATGGCACATTCCGCCGAAGAAGAGGTTGCTCGCAATTTCATTTGTTTCGGTGAGCCGGATGCGATCGTGGTGGTCTGTGACGCCACCTGCCTGGAACGCAATCTAAATTTGGTGTTACAAGCCGTTGAAACCGGCAGGCGGGTAATCGTTTGTGTGAATTTGTTGGACGAGGCGAAGCGCAAGGGAATCGAGATCGACCTGTCTCTGTTATCGGAACGCTTAAAATTACCGGTGGTCGGGGTGGTTGCCCGCCGTAAAAAGGACCTGCGGCAGCTGCTTAGCACTTTACACGAAACGTTACAAACACCGCCCGAGGAGGCCTCCCCACTCCCTGTTTATCCGATTGCTGTGGAAAGCGCCCTGGCACGTTTAGTGCCGTTGTTAGACCGCTACCGCTGCGGCGGTTTAAACAGTCGATTTGTTGCCTTGAAACTATTGGAACAGGACGACACATTGACAGCGGAAATCACACGGTACCTCGGCCGTGATTGGCTGCAAGACGATGCCTTGCAGGCGGCACTCGCGGATGCACTTTGCGATCTTAAAACGGCAGGAATAACACCCGACACGTTCAAGGACCAATTGGTAGCAACCATCGTCAAAACCGCTGAACAGTTGTGTCGTGGTGTCGTGACACGTCGGCGCTCGGAATACGATACCGCTGACAGACGCATCGATCGCCTGCTCACCGGACGGCGTTTCGGATATCCGCTAATGCTCACTCTGCTCGCCGTTGTGTTTTGGCTGACGATCAGCGGTGCAAACATCCCCTCACAGTGGTTATCTACTGCTTTGTTTTGGGTGCAGGATCGTCTGTCTGACCTTTTTTATCTGCTTGGGGCGCCTGAATGGTTACACGGCGCAATCGTACTTGGTGCCTATCGCGTACTCGCTTGGGTGGTCTCGGTCATGCTGCCGCCGATGGCGATCTTCTTCCCTCTTTTCACACTGTTGGAGGACGTAGGATACCTTCCACGTATCGCATACAACTTAGACCACGTATTCTTACGTTGTCGCGCGTGCGGAAAACAAGCACTCACTATGTCGATGGGATTCGGGTGCAACGCCGCGGGCGTCGTCGGCGCGCGGATCATTGATTCCCCGCGTGAGCGCTTGCTGGCGATCCTCACTAACAACTTTGTCCCCTGCAACGGTCGCTTTCCCACCCTCATCGCGGTGTTGACCATGTTTTTCATCGGTACGGCAGGAAACGCTCTTGATTCAGTGTTAGCGGCTCTGTTGCTCACCATTTTGATCGTACTGGGAATCCTCATCACCTTTGGAGTTACCAAACTGCTCTCCAGAACGATACTCAAGGGCGTTCCATCGTCATTCACACTGGAAATGCCACCGTACCGCAAGCCGCAGATCGGGCGGGTCATCGTGCGCTCGTTGTTTGACCGCACCTTATTTGTGCTGGGGCGCGCCGCCGCTGTCGCGGCACCTGCCGGTTTGCTCATTTGGATACTGGCAAACGTTACCGTCGGTCAGATCAATCTGTTACAACACTGTGCGACATTTCTCGACCCTTTCGCACGGTTGATGGGACTTGACGGCGTCATTCTGATCGCCTTTATCTTGGGCTTTCCCGCAAACGAGATCGTCGTGCCGATCATGATTATGACCTATATGGCGCAGGGAAGCTTGACACAACTCGAAAACCTCGGCGCGATGCGCGAACTTTTTGTGAGTAACGGGTGGACCTGGCAAACAGCGGTGAGTATGCTCCTATTCACACTTTTGCATTGGCCGTGCTCGACAACACTGATGACGGTAAAGAAGGAAACCGGCAGTGTAAAATGGACGCTTCTCGCTTTTTTGCTACCGACCATCATCGGGATCCTCGGTTGCATGATATTTACCGCCCTTTTCACATAACAAAAAGACCGCCACACGGCGGTCTTTTTTGTTAGCATAACGGAATCAGTAACATTGTGCGATCGGATAAGATCTCTTCGCTTAAGTTGTTTTCCTTCATCAACGCGATGGGCGAAGCATGCTCGGCTTTGGCGATCTCCCACAGTGAGTCGCCCGCGGCGGCAAAGCAAACTTTCACTTGACAATTTTCCATTCCTTGTGTGCAAGGATGCGGCGTACTTTCGTCGGCTTGCAAAGCGGTAATAGCAAGGTGGCTCTCGGCAACACTTGTGCGGCGACAAAGCTGCAGTCGAATCCGCAACTCAAGGCGATCACCGGCCAAGGTGTATTCTGTCTCCAAGACATCGGCGCTGACAGCGGCTTGATCGCACGCATCGGCGATCGGGACGGTCATATCCAACGGCCGTTCATAATACGATACCATGCCGTTTGCGTCACGACCGATCAGTTGTACCAACAATTGTCCCTCCAGTGTGCCGTCCTGACAAGAAACGGAAACTACTTCGCTCCACACGTCGAGAATTTCGGTAATACCCCCATCCGGCAGTGATAATGACTGCTGTACGGTGACGATTTCCCGCGAGAGATTGGTGATACAAGACGGCATAATGCGTTGTGTGGTCAGTGTAAGCGGATAAACCGTGTGGAAGGCATCGGTCAACAATTCACAAGCCCCTTGAACGAAACATTGCAGGGAGAGTACTGATTTCACACTGATGGATAACAGCCGACTTTCTCCGTTCGGATTTTGGGAAAGACGGACGTCGCACGACACGATCTCGCCGTGACATTCACAAAGCGTCTCTTCACTTAACCCCTCAACGTCCAGAATTTGACTAAACGGAATGCTATGCTTTGCTTGGCAGAGCGTACCCGCCACCGTATCGGTAGCATACACTGTTTTTAAGAGCAGATCTCCCTTGACGACCGCCTTCCCCGGCAGCTGTTTACAATCACTGATACTAATATGCGCTTCGTTACGGACGATCATTTCTGCCGGCAATTCGGATTCCAGTTCCAGCACCTCATTGATCGTGAACGACTTTTCAGCGCTGCCGCCGTCAGCGGTGTAAGCAATCTTACAGCCTTTTGTGTACAGATCACGCGCCTCAGCAGTTTCTATAACCTCGGTATCCACGCGGCTGGTAACAACCAGTTTCACGCTGAACGCGCCGTGAATATCCACGCGGCGCGGACTGGTAGCGCGACAGTTAACGTAGTTAGGTTTCGCACTCAGCGTAATACGGTCACCTGCCGAAAGATCCTTCACGGTAAATACGGACGTAAACGACTGTGCGTTTTCAAAGCTGCGCACGCATTTGCGCCCCTCGTCTAAGTACAGTACGTTCAGGTATACCGTTCCGTCAGCCATCACGCGGTCTCCACTGATTTGATGCGATTGCACCACCGGTTTCATCGTGCATTTTAAGACGGCCGCCATATCCGGTAAAAAGTCCGGAAGCATAAAATCACAATCCACGGGACGCTCATCAAAATCATCGAAAATTGTTTGGGTCAATCCGATCCGTCGCATGGTCGCTTGAAGTTCCATCCATCTCTCTCCTTTGTACGGCTTGTTCTATCTCACTATATTCCCGCATACACCGAAATATACCAAAAATACGGGGCGCACTCATAATTGAGTGCGCCCCGTATGCATTAGGATGCGGGATAATCGGTTTTAGGTATTTTAAAGACCTTCCTTAAAATGCTGCCAAAAAATTTGGGGCTCTTGACGATTACGATCTGCATGCCGTGTTCCTCCCTCACAAAATTTAACAGCGAACCAACGAAAGGCCCGCCAACACCAGCGCCACCGCCGCCACGATCAGAATGAAACGGACGGGGAAAATCAGTGCCGCCAACATGCCGAAACCAAATGCGGCAAAATATCCACCCGTGCAGTTGTTTCTTCTTCTCATAACGAACACTCCTCTTTATTAACAGCGTATTCGCAAGAAAGAAAAAGGTGACAAAAAAGACCGACAGCAGTACGTAACGTAGCTGTCGGTCCGTTAAAAAATCAAGTGTTTTCCCACGGCTTGCGCTCTTTGGCTTCGCTATACAAGGCAACGTAGCTTTCATAGCGCGACAAGGCAATCTCCCCCGCCTCTACCGCTTTTTGAATCGCGCAATCCGGCTCATGCACGTGAGAGCAGCCGGTAAAGCGGCATTTGCCAAAATAGGGCTCAAACTCACGGAAGCAATTGAATAAAGCATCCTTATCGATCGGTTGTGTGCGTTCAATGTCCAAAGCCGAAAATCCGGGTGTGTCCGCCAAATATCCGCCACCTGACAAGGGTAACAGCACGACCGAGCGTGTGGTATGCCGCCCACGACCCAATTTTTTACTGATCTCACCGGTCTCGCGGCAGAGCGCGGGATCGATCAAATTGAGCAAACTGGATTTCCCAACACCGGAATTGCCGGTAAACGCGGTGATTTTCCCCTGCAAAAATGCGGTTAGCGCCGCCGCGGATGCCGCATCCGTATTGGTCACCACAAACACCGGAAAACCGGCGGTACGATAAACGGTTTCCAGTGCTTCGGTTTCGTCCAGATCGGATTTCGTAATCACCACGATCGGTTCAATGGCGGCATCTTCCGCAATCGCGATCAGTTTATCAAGCAGTTGCAGATTCGGTTTCGGCTCCGTGACTGAAGCAACGATGGCTAAGCAGTCCAAATTCGCAACAGGCGGCCGCACCAACGCGTTGCGGCGCGGTAGGATCTCTTGCAAAATACCGGTACCGTCTGCCTGCGCGGTAATGGTAACGCGGTCACCGGAAAGCGGGGTAACCCCCTCTTTACGAAAAGCACCGCGCGCCTTACATTCATAAACCGCGTCGGCGGTTTCTACGTAATAGAAACCGCCGATGCTTTGCAGGATCAACCCGCTTTGTTGTGCTACTGCCATCATCCTGCCGCCGCAGTGGTGGTGGTGGACGGTGTCAACGCGTTCAGGTTGGGTTGTTCGGTAATGGTAACCTCACCCGTCTTGCCGTTGACGGTATACTTCGCATACGCGGTGTAATTACCCTTGCCGTTATCTGCGATGCGGATAATTACGGTATAGTTCTCCGATTTTTCGCTCACCATCACGTCCTTGACCTTGACCTCGTTCGGAAGCAGTCCGGTAAAGGTATCCTTCAACTCACCGTTGACAAAAACTTGCATATCGATCGGCGTTGTCATCTGCGTAGGCAACTGAACCTGCACTTTGACCTGAGTAAAGCCGGTGCTCACGCGCAGTTTTATCGCCGTACCGGGCACGGTCGGGGTATCTGCCGCAACACTCTGCCAAATAACCGTGTTTGCCGGAACACTTGAATCATCAACGTAGGTGATGTCGGTTTCCGCTACCGTGAAGCCGGCGCCTTCCAGCAAGGCGATCGCTTGATCCTTGGAAATGTTCGTCACATCCGGCATTGGCACCGGATCCGCCGGAATCTCACCGCTGCTGACCACCATGGTGATCTCAGAACCGTAATTCATCTTATCGGGATACTCCGCGGGAGAGAGCGAGATAACGAAATCAACCGCCACTTCATTGCTGACGTCCAGCGTATACTTAACGACGAAGCCGGCATTTTCGAGCGCCGCCTGAGCCGCATCGCGGTGCTGACCGACCACGTTGGGAATCTGCACCAGATTCGGGCCTTTACTGACGGTCAAGGTGATAGATTTCACACCTTTTTTGACGGTAATTCCCTCTTCCAGTGATTGGTCAATAACGGTGCCGACCGGTTCATCACTGTACTGTTCTTTTGCCGTCTCGAAGTTAAACCACTGCATGTATTCGGGATTGCTGGAGATCTCATCCAACGTCATCCCGACAAATTGCGGCACTTCGATCTGTTCGGAATCATTATTAAAGAATTTGTCACCTAACACGGTAAAGACGAAAATGACCGCAATGAGCAGGAACGCGCCGATCACGGCACACAATACCGGAATGACCGGAAACGGTTTCTTACCTTCTTCGTCCTGATCCGTTTCGGTGTGCACACGCCCCGAAGTTTTCACGGGCTCAACGCCGCGCACCTTGCTGATGGTGTCCATATACCGGGTCGGGCTTTCATCCACAAAATACTTATACTCAAAATGAATGCTGGGGTTTTTCTTGAATTCATCAAAGTCGTAAAGCATTTCCGCCGCAGATTGATACCGCTTAGAGGTATCCTTTTGCATGGCTTTGATGGTAATATCCTCTAACCCCTCGGGGATCGCCGCATTGATCTGGCGAGGCGGCTGTGCCTCCGACTGCATCTGCATGATCGCTATCGAAACCGCACTATCGGCGTCAAAGGGAAGCTTGCCGGTCAGCATTTCGTACAGCATCACACCGACGGAGTAAATATCCGCTTTTTCGTCGGTGATCTCGCCGCGCGCCTGCTCGGGGCTGATATAATGCACCGAACCGATCGCCTTATCGGTGGAACGCGTAGCGCGGATATCCTGACGGGAGAAGCGTGCAATACCGAAATCGGCAACCTTAATGGTGCCGTCCGGAAGCAGCATTATGTTCTGGGGTTTAATATCGCGGTGAACAATGCCCTTGTCGTGTGCATGCTGCAAGGCACGCAAGATCTGCACCGTGAAATGTACCGCTTCTTTCCACTTAAACTCTTCTTGGCCCTCAATGTATTCTTTCAGGGTAATGCCGTCAACGTATTCCATGACGATGTACTGCATTCTGTCACCAAAGCTGACGTCGTACACTTTGACGATGTTAGGATGCGACAGTATGGCAATCGCCTTGGACTCGTTTTTAAAACGGCGGGTAAATTCCTCGTTCTGGAGATATTCCTCTTTAAGGATCTTGACAGCAACGATGCGGTTATCGATGTTATCATAGGCCTTGTACACGTACGCCATGCCGCCGACACCAATGATCTCCTTGATTTCATAGCGTCCGTCTAAACGCTTTCCGACGTATTTATCCATCGTCAATCCTCCTGTACCTTTTCCTGTCTTGTAATCGCAACGACCGTAATATTGTCACTGCCGCCCGCTAAATTCGCCGTATTAACGAGTTTTTGAGGGATCTCGTCAAACGGGAACGTGCGGATAAGAGATTGCAGTGTATCCGGTTCAACCATATTGGAAAGACCGTCTGTGCAGATCAGCACGGTGCCGTCCTCCGGGAACGGAAGAACGGTGAAATCACATCTCGCCTCGTCTTCCACGCCAAGCGCACGGGTAAGAAAATGCTTTTGCGGGTGAAACCGCGCTTGATCGGCGGTGATCTGTCCCTTTTCCACCATATCCTGAACGACCGAATGATCGCGGGTGATCTGCTCAATGTCCGTGTGCGTTACCAGATAAGCACGGCTGTCACCGACGTGAGCAATGCACACGTCGCGGTCATTGGCAATAACCGCCACCACCGTGGTACCCATACCACGTAGTGCCTCATCCTCCACAGCCGCCTCGAAAACCTCTCGATTAGCAGCCGAGATCGCCGATTCCAACAAGCGCCGCACCACGGCAGGTGTGGCATTTTCGCGGTATTCATCCACGATATGCTCGGCAATGCAACGCATTGCAATCGCACTGGCAACGTTACCGCCGTTCGCACCGCCCATACCGTCACATACAACGGCGAAAGCTGTGCCTGCGGTCAGCATGCCACAGACATACGCATCCTGATTGCTGGGGCGAACCCGACCCGCATGGGATGCACCTAACGTCCGCATGGCGATTCCTCCTCTCTCTTCTGACGGCGGAGCTGACCGCAGGATGCGTTAATATCCGCACCCAACGTGCGTCGGACCGTGACGGTCAACCCACGCTGCTCCAAAATACGGGAAAACTGTTTTAGTCGTTCACTGGTACTGCGTCGATGTTCCTTGCCCTTGACCTCGTTTGCCGGAATCAAATTCACGTGGCAAAGCATACCGCGCAACCGTTTGGCGAGTTCCTCGGCGCACGCATCACTGTCGTTAACGCCGTGGATCATCGCATATTCAAAGGAGATCCGTCGGCCGGTGGTATCCGCATAGCGTCGGCACGCCTCTAAGAGTTCCTCCACCGGATACCGACGGTTGATCGGCATCAGCCGTGAACGGATCTCGTTATTGGGCGCGTGCAAGGATACTGACAAAGTCAACTGGAGATTCTCCTCCATTAACCGATAAATCTGATCGACCAAGCCGCAGGTGGACAAGGATACGTGCCGCATCCCGATATGCACCCCGCCCGGCTCGGACAGCATTTTCAAAAAACGCAAAACGTTGTCGTAATTGTCCAGCGGCTCACCCATGCCCATCAGCACGACCGACGATACGCGGATACCGCGATCACGCTGTGCGGTTTCGATCTGAGCGAGCATTTCCGCCGCCGACAGATTGCGGGACAACCCGCCCATACCGGTAGCACAAAAGGAACAACCCATACGGCAACCGACCTGCGTGGACAAGCACTGCGACCACCCGTGATGATAACTCATCAAAACGGATTCCACCGTTTCACCGTCTGATAATTCAAACAGATACTTGGTAGTTTCATCAAGCTGTGACTGCCATTTTTGCAGGATCGTCACGCCGGGGATGAAAAACTCCGTTTTCAACTGCTCACGCAGGGAGAGCGGCAAGTTGGTCATCTCATCAAACGACGAGCAACCGCTATCCAGCCACCCGGCAATCTGTTTACCGCGAAACGCGGGGTGCCCCAACTTGACGATACGTTCCGTGATCTGTTCGGTTGTAAGGGATTTTAAATCCTCCGGCATCGGACAGACACCTCATTTTTTCTCAAAACCGGCGATAAAGAAACCGTCGGTCTTATGGATATGCGGAAACAAAGTAAGAATATGCGACGGCGCTTCCCCCGCCGCCTCAAAACACGTTTTCAGCGGTAAAACACGCGGAGAGAACTCCGTATGTTCGCGTAAAAAGCGCTCTGCAATCTGCTCGTTTTCCGCGGGATTGAGCGTACAGGTGGAATATTGCAAGACACCGCCCGCTTTCACCAGTTCGGCACTGCGTTCGAGAATGGCATACTGCAGTGCGGGCAACTCTGCCAATTCCTCAAGCGATTTATAGCGGATCTCGGGTTTACGGCGGATCACGCCGAGTCCCGAGCACGGCACGTCACAGATCACACGATCAAATGCGCCTTTGAGCGGTTCGGGACACGGAGTCGATGCATCGCGCACCGCCGTGTTCAACATCGTGATGCCAAGCTGTTCGGCACGACGCTCAATAGTTTCGCATTTATGCGGATAAACGTCGCACGACAGAATACGACCGTTGTTCTGCATGGCTTGCGCAACCGTGAAACTTTTACCGCCCGGTGCCGCGCAGACGTCCGCTACTGCCTCACCGGGTTGTGCGTTTAGTGCAAGGCACGCATATTGCGAGGCCTTATCTTGATAATAATAGCAGTTTTTATCCGTTAATTCAAGTTTATTTGCCAAATACGCGCATTTTAACTCAAAACAGTGCGGAACATCTCGCTCGGTTTGGTGAGTAATCCCGATATTTTGCAACGTTTTGGAAAATTCTTCATCGGTCGTACGCAGGACATTCACCCGCACGTACGACTCGGGCACCTCGTTGATAGACGCAACCAATGCCCTCATCCGTTCCTCGCCGTACGCCTTGCGCCAAAAAGCGATCAGCTCGGTCGGGCAAGAGTGGGTAATGGATAGCCCGACATCCCCCGCCGGCAGATCGGCAAACCAAGTGTCACGGCGGCGCAGGATCCCGCGCAAAACGCCGTTGACAAAACCGGAGGCATTCCCTTGCTTTAGGCGACGCACACCTGAAACGGCTTCATTCACCGCAGCAGACGGCGGAATCTTATCCATATATAACAGCTGATACACCGCTACACGCAGTATTTCCAGCACCAGTGGATGTATCTTGCGCAACGGAACGGAGGATGCGTGTTCCAGTACGTAGTCGATGGTGCTGCGCCGCTCGATCACGCCGTAAAACAACCGCGAGGCAAAGGCACGGTCTTTGGCAGACAAGTCCTCTGTTTTAAGAAGTTCGTCCAACACGATATTGGAATAGCGCTTTTCACGGTGCAAGCCGCTAAGCGCTTTGCAAACCGCTATACGAGCATCAAGTGCCATGCGTTATTCCTCCGAAAAGCAGGTACCGAGCGGAATCGGGTGACCGCGGAAAAAGTCATCTGCCGCCATGCGTTTGCCGCCCTCCCCCTGCACTTCTAATAAAACGAGCGAAGTACCCTCACCGCAAGAGACCGTAAACGGCTTGGTTGCCATCACACGATTGGGCGCGGCATCACACGGTTCCCCAACACGCGTGCGGTGGATTTTTAAGATCTTGCCGCTCACCTTTGCGGTAGCGGTCGGCCACGGGTTTAACCCGCGCACCTGGTTATGCAACTCTGCCGCGGATTTTGTGAAATCCATCGCGCATAAGCTCTTATCTAACATCGGGGCATAATTACTTTCTCCCGTCTGCGGGGTGCGTGTGAGCGTACCGTTTTCCAGCGCTTTCAGTGTATCGGACAACAGCGCGGCACCCTGCACCGACAAGGCGTCGTGCAGTTCACCGGCGGTCATGTCTTCCGTGATCGGGCAAGTGGATTTCAGCAACATATCGCCGGTATCAATGCCTTCAGCCATATACTGGGTAGTCACACCGGACTCCTGCTCGCCGTTCAGCACTGCCCATTGAATGGGGGCGGCACCGCGATACCGCGGCAACAACGAAGCGTGTACGTTAATGCAACCGTGCGGCGGCATATTCAGCACCGCTTGCGGCAAGATTTTACCGTATGCCACCACGACGATCACATCGGCGTTATAGCGGCGCAGTTCCTCTTGCACCGCTTCATCTTTTAACGTTGTCGGCTGAAACACCGGTATGCCGTGTTCGAGCGCGCACGCTTTCACCGGTGGCGGCATCAGCTTCTGCCCTCTGCCGCGCGGCTTATCACCCTGCGTGACAACCAACGAAACGGTGTGGCCGTCTTCTATCAATTTTTCCAAACAGGGAACCGCAAATTCCGGTGTCCCCATAAACATCACGTTCATTTAGATTCTCCTACTCGGTCTAAAAACACAACGCCGTCTAAATGATCGGTTTCGTGGCAGATGCAACGCGCCATTAGGTCTTCACCCGTCATGATATACCACTTACCAAAGCGATCCTGCGCTTTGAACTTAACGCGTTTCGGGCGGGTAACGTCATCCCACTGATTCGGGAACGATAAGCAACCCTCCTGCCCCGTCTGTTTGCCGTGCGTACTGAGGATTTCGGGATTGACGGCTTCGATCACACCGTCACCAAGGTCCATCACGAATACGCGGCGCAACACACCGACCTGCGGACCCGCCAAGCCGACGCCCTCCGCTTTATGCATGGTATCTGCCATGTCGTCAAGCAGCTGCCACAGACGTTCGTTAAACTCGGTCACGGGGCGGCAAACCTTGCGCAAAGTCGGATCATCGTTTTTCAAAATATTACGAATGGCCATGATAAGGATTCTCCTTTACAGTATCGTTGCCGGATTGATGTCGGCATATACCGTGACCCCCTTGCTTTCCGGCAACGATGTAAATGCTCGAAGCAACTCGGCGATCAAGGTACGGGTGCGCGTATTGTTTTTGAGTTTGACAATAAGTTTATAGCGGTATTTCCCTGCCACGCGCGCCACAGCCGCCGGGGTGGGATCAAGTGCGATCAGCGGTACCCCCTCGTAGTCGGGATGCGACACCGTCTGCCGCAGAAGTGCCAAAAATCGCGCGGCAGCGGCCTTGACCGTTTTCTCGTCCGTACCGACAAAACCAAACAGTCCGATATCGGCAAACGGCGGATATTTCATCAGTTTACGGGCGGCGATCTCCACCTCGTAAAAAGCGGGATAATCTTGTTTAGATGATAGATCAATCACGTAGTGCTCGGGTGCGGTTGTCTGAATGATGGCTTTACCCGGCGTATCCCGACGTCCCGCTCGCCCAATCACCTGCGTGAGCAAGGAAAACGCCGTTTCAAACGAGCGGTAATCTTCAGCATACAATGCTTGGTCCGCCGACAACACACCGACAAGCGATACGTTCGGGAAATCCAGTCCCTTTGCTACCATCTGAGTACCGATCATCACCTGATACTGCCCCTCGGCAAACGCACGGAACTTTTCTTCATACGCAAAGCGGGACATCGTGCTGTCGGTATCCATGCGCAGAATACGAATATCCGGGAATACTTGAGCCAGTTCCTCCTCGACACGCTGCGTACCCATACCGGAATAACGCACCTTATCCGAGCCGCATTCGGGGCAACGCACCGTGGGCGGCTGCGTGTGACCGCAATAATGGCACATCAGCTTGCCGCTTGCACGGTGATAGGTCAATGAAATGCTGCAGGACGGACAAGTCATGATCTTGCCGCAGGAACGGCACGAAAGAAACGTGTGATATCCGCGACGATTCAGCAACAGGATCGCTTGTTTGCCTTGTTCAAAACAAACAGCAAGTTCCCGCTTTAAGGTTTCACTGAACAGTGATAGTCCGGATTCCTCACGCATATCGACCACCTGCACCTGCGGAAGCAGGGAATCTCCGTAGCGACCGGTGATAGTGTGCAGCGAATAGCGACCGCCGATCGCCGCCTGGTAGCTTTCCACGCTCGGCGTAGCCGACGTTAAAAGAAGCAGTGCGTTATGGTAGTGACAACGGAATTTGGCAACGTCCCGCGCATGATACCGCGGGGTATTTTCGGATTTATAGGTATGCTCCTGCTCCTCGTCCATGATGATCACACCAAGGCGATTGAGCGGTGCAAATACGGCAGAGCGAGTACCGACGACGATATCCGCCTCTCCTCTTCGGATGCGTTTCCATTCATCCATGCGCTCACCGACAGATAAACCGCTGTGCAATACGGCAACACGGTTGCCGTATCGGCGCAAAAACAATTCCATTGTCTGCGGGGTAAGCGAAATTTCGGGAACCAATACCAAGGCCTGCTTGCCGTCGGCAATGACCGTATCGATCAGCTTGATATACACCTGCGTTTTGCCGCTTCCGGTCACGCCGTACAAGAGCGCGCACGCGGCATCGGGCTGTTCATATCGGGCTTTCAGTTCCTCAAAAGCGGTCTGTTGTTCCGCGTTGAGATCAATCGTATCCGGACGCGGCGACCGTGCGGCGAACGGTGAACGGAGGATCTCCTGCTCGTAACATTCCACCAGTTGTTTTTTCTCCAAAGCCGACAAAACGGCACCGGTCACACCGGCGAGGTAGCACAACTCCTTGACGGATGCTGTACCAACCTCCTCCAGCAGGGCCAATACCGATCGTTGTTTGGGGCTGACACGCCTCTCGCGCATCGCCGTTTCAAGTTCTTCCGACGACACGATAAGCCGCACCATACGGCGGGTGGCATCTCCCATGCGACGGGAAGTATCCCCGCCACGGGTAAACCATCCTTTTTTTACCATCCGTTCCGGCAATTTATCAGCATCTGACAACCC
>JAFSGO010000058.1 GCA_017440765.1 Clostridia bacterium | reverse complement strand
GCCTGCGGTGATGACGTCTTCCACAATGACGACGGATTCGCCCGCTTTCGGGACGTAACCGACGAAAATACCGCCTTCGCCGTGGTCTTTGGCTTCTTTACGATTGAAGAAGAACGGCACGTCCAAGCCCTCTTTGGCAAGTGCAATGGAGGACGATACCGCGATGGAGATACCCTTGTAAGCGGGACCGTACAGCACCGTGCGTTTGGCACCGACTTTATCCAAATACGCTTTCGCGTAAAATTCACCTAACGTTTTGATCTGTTCACCGGTTTTAATATCCCCGGCATTGATGAAATACGGGATCTTGCGGCCGCTTTTCGCCGTGAAATCGCCGAATTTTAGCACACCGGCGCCTTGTAGGAATTGAATAAACTCTCTTTTATACGCTTCCATTTTGTTCATCCTTTCAATCACAGAATTCCGCTACGCAACGCTCGTATGCGGCAACCGGATCGTCGGCCGCCGTGATCGGGCGTCCGACCACGATGTAATCCGAGCCGATGCGTTTTGCCTCGGCGGGCGTCATAACGCGTTTTTGGTCGCCGATATCCCCATCGGCAAAGCGAACGCCCGGAGTGACGGTGAGAAAATCCGCACCGCAACGCTCGTGTACCTTGCCCTCCTCCAGCGGGGAGCAAACGACACCGTCAAGGCCCGCTTTTTTGGCATTCGCGGCATAGTGCATCACGACTTCGTCGATCGGCTCGTGAATGAGCAGGTCGTTTTCCATGCTTTCTTGGTCGGTAGAGGTGAGTTGCGTTACCGCAATCAAGAGCGGACGGGTACCGTCGGGACGGGTAAGCCCCTCAATCGCCGCTTCCATCATGCGCACCGTACCGGCCGCGTGCAGGTTGCACAGATCCACATCCAAGCGCGACAGCACCGACATGGATTTTTTGACTGTGTTCGGGATGTCGTGCAGTTTTAAATCCAAAAATATTTTGTGACCTCTCTTTTTGATTTCACGTACGATCTGCGGACCTTCGGCATAGAACAACTCCATACCAATCTTTACGAACGGTTTTCTTCCGGTAAACTTGTCCAGGAACGTGAAAACCTGCTCGGCGCTTGCAAAATCGCACGCCACAATAACGTCCTTACCCATGATGTGCTCCTCCTATAACATCGCTTAAATTCTGAATACCGTATTTATCCATCACGCGCGGCAACTCCTCGATGATGGTCTTGCAGACAAACGGATCGATGAGATTCGCCGCGCCTACTTCCACTGCGGTGGCGCCCGCAAGCATCATTTCGATCACATCCTCGGCACTGCTGACACCGCCCATACCGACGACGGGGATATTTACTGCACCCGCCACTTGGTATACCATGCGCACGGCGACCGGGAAAATGGCACTGCCCGAAAAACCGCCCATTTTATTGGCGATCACGGGCTTTTTGGTTTTTAGATCAATGCGCATGCCGAGCAGGGTGTTGATTAAGCTGATACCGTCGGCACCTGCGGCTTCACACGCTTTCGCGATAGACACGATATCCGTGACGTTCGGGGACAGTTTAATAAGCAACGGTTTGTCCGTTACTTTACGCACCGCCGCCGTAACTTCGGCAGCGGCTTCGGGCGACGTGCCGAAGCTCATACCGCCGCCGTGAACGTTGGGGCAACTGACGTTGACTTCAAACCAGCCGATGTCCTCTTCCCCGTTCAAGCGTTCGCACGTATATGCGTAATCTTCCACCGAAAAGCCGCTGACGTTCGCCATGACTTTTTTGTGGAAATGCTGCCGCATTTTCGGCAGTTCTTCCGCAATCACTTTCTCCACACCGGGGTTTTGTAAGCCGACCGCGTTGATCATGCCCATGGGGCATTCCGCGATACGCGGTGTGGGGTTGCCGAAGCGGGGCTCTTTGGTCGTTCCTTTGAACGAGAACGAGCCGAGCATATTGATATCGTACAGCTCTGCAAATTCGTAGCCGTATCCAAACGTACCACTGGCGGGGATGATGGGGTTATCCAGTTCAACCCCGCAAAGGTTGACGGTTAAGCGTCCCATAAGATCTCCTCCTTTGTAAGCACCGGACCGTCCTTGCAAATGCGTTTATAGCCGGTTACCGTTTTGCAGGAACAGCCCATGCACGCGCCGAAACCGCAGCCCATGCGTTCCTCAAAACTGAACTGACCTTCGGTGGCGGTGCTTTTATACACCGCTTTGAGCATCGGCTCGGGACCGCAGGTGAAGAAATAGTCGTATGACGCCGGCAGTGCATCGGTCACAAAGCCCTTTGCACCGTACGATCCGTCAACGGTGGTGACCGTCACGTTCGCGCCAAGTGCTTTAAATTCCTGTTCGTAGAACACCTCGTTTTTGGTGTTAAACCCTAACACTACCGACACGGTTTTGCCCTGTGCAATGAGCGTTTTTGCCAGCATATACAACGGCGGCACACCGACACCGCCGCCCAGCAGGAGCGCGTGCACCCCTGCCGAAGCGGTAGCGTAACCGTTGCCGAGCCCTGTCAGAATATCCAGTTGCTCGCCCGCTCGCATAGTGCTCATCTGCTCGGTGCCTTTGCCGACGACTTTATAGATAAGCGTCAGCTCACCGTCGACACAGTCGCACACCGAGATGGGACGGCGCAGATAGAGCCCGTCCAGTTTGATGTTCACAAACTGACCGGGGGCAGTGATCGCCGACGTGTCCCCTTTTAACACCATGCGGTATATCGTATCGGTCAGCGGTTGGTTTGTTACAATCGTAAAGAGAGATTGTTTCATGTTATCACCTTAAGCATCGATCGTGGAGATCGTTAACGTGGTTTCTTCCAAGACGTCAAGCAGCACGCGGACGGTGTCCAGTGCAGTGAAGATGGTAACGTTGTTATCGGTGGCATAACGGCGGATCTCATAGCCGTCGCTTGCCTGACCCATCGAACCGATGTCGCGCGTGTTGAGAACATAGGCGATATGGCCTTGACGAAGTGCTTCGCCGATCTCGTCACTGCCGTCGCTGATCTTTTTGAGCACGTGAGTGCGGATGCCGTTTTCCTTTAAGAAATCGGCAGTGCCCTGCGTGGCTGCAATGTTAAAGCCGAGGTTATAGAAACGGCGAATCAGTGGCAACGCTTCCTGCTTATCTTTATCCGCGATGGTAGCAAATACCGTGCCATAATTCTGCAGGTGCATACCCGATGCCTGCAGCGCTTTGTACAACGCACGGTTGAGTTTATCGTCATAGCCGATCGCTTCGCCCGTGGATTTCATTTCGGGCGACAGATAGGCGTCCAAACCGCGGATCTTATTGAACGAGAACACCGGCACCTTGACGTACCAACGCTTTTTCTCGTCGGGATAGATGCTGAAAATGCCCTGTTCCTTCAAGCTCTTGCCCATAATGACCTCGGTCGCGATGTCCGCTAAGCTATAGCCCGTTGCCTTGGACAGGAACGGAACGGTGCGGGAAGAACGGGGATTCACTTCGATAATAAAGACGTTTTCGTCCTTGTCAACGATGAACTGGATGTTGAACAAACCGATGATACCTATGCCGAGACCCAGTTTCTTCGCATACTGCAGAATGGTGCCTTTGACTTTGTCCGAGATGCTGAACGTGGGATACACGCTGATGGAGTCACCCGAGTGAACGCCGGTGCGCTCGACCAGTTCCATGATACCGGGGACAAAGACGTCCTTACCGTCGCAGATCGCGTCGATCTCGACCTCTTTACCCTGAATGTATTTATCGACCAAAACGGGCTTGTCTTCGTCGATCTCAACGGCGGTCTTCAAATAATGACGGAGTTGTTCTTCGCCCGCCACGATCTGCATGGCTCTACCGCCGAGCACGAAGCTCGGGCGCACTAAGACCGGATAGCCGATATCAGCAGCAGCGGCGATACCGTCTTCGATATTGGTGACGGCGTGGCCCTTGGGCTGCGGAATATTCAGCTCGCGCAGGATCCGTTCAAAGCTGCCGCGATCTTCCGCGCGCTCGATTGCCGCACAGTCGGTGCCGATGATCTTAACACCGCGCTCCATCAGCGGCTCAGCCAAGTTGATGGCCGTCTGACCGCCGAGCGACGCGATAACACCCTCGGGCTTTTCAAATTCGATGATGTTCATGACGTCTTCCACCGTGAGCGGTTCGAAATAGAGCTTGTCCGCGGTGGTGTAGTCGGTGGACACCGTTTCGGGGTTGTTGTTAATAATGATGGCTTCATAGCCGGAGTTCTTGATCGTTGTAACAGCGTGAACGGTGGAATAGTCAAATTCCACGCCCTGACCGATACGGATCGGGCCGGCGCCGAGAACGACGATCTTCTTTTTATCCGTCAAAATGGAGGTGTTTTCCCCTTGGTAGGACGAGTAGAAATACGGAATATACGCACCGGTATGGCAGGTATCCACCATGCGGTACACGGGGAACATCCCCTCGGCTTTACGCAGGTTGTAAACCTCAACCTCGCTCATGCCCCAAAGTTTGGCAATGAAGCGATCGCTGAAGCCCATAAGTTTGGCACTTTTCAGCACGGTCACGTCGCCGGGGGCCGCTTTGATCTCGGTTTCCTTTTTCACGATACGCTCGATCGCTTCGAGAAAATACGGCGTGATAGCAGTGATCTTGAACAGTTCCTCGACACCGACACCAAGACGCATCAGCTGTGCGATGGCGAAAACGTTATCGTCCTTAAATTCTTTGATGTATGCGCGCAACTCGTCTGCCGACATATGGTCAAATTTCGGCAGGTGGAAATGGCAGGCACCGATTTCCAGCGAGCGCACCGATTTGAGCAGACACTCTTCCAACGTGGAGCCAATACCCATGACCTCACCCGTGGCTTTCATCTGTGTGCCGAGGGTGTTGGGAGCGGTGGCGAATTTATCAAACGGGAAGCGCGGTAATTTCGCAATAACGTAATCCAAAGACGGCTCAAATGCCGCGTTGGTGTTGGCGATGGCAATGTCTTCGAGTGCCATGCCGACCGCGATCTTCGCCGTTACACGCGCGATCGGGTAACCGCTCGCCTTGGATGCCAACGCTGAGGAACGCGACACGCGCGGGTTGACCTCGATAAGATAGTATTCACTGGTGGTGGGGTTGAGCGCAAACTGCACGTTGCAGCCACCCTCGATCTTGAGCTCGCGGATCAGTTTGATCGCGCTGTCGTTGAGCATTTTTTCGTCTTCTTTGCTTAAGGTCATGATGGGGGCTACCACCAACGAGTCGCCGGTGTGGACACCGACGGGGTCGATGTTTTCCATGCCGCAGATGGTGATGGCGTGATCCTGCGAATCGCGCATGACCTCAAATTCGATCTCTTTATAACCTTTGACGCTCTTCTCAATGAGCACTTGATGTACGGGAGAAAGTTTGAAAGCGTTTAAGCCGACTTCGATGAGTTCTTCCTCATTGTACGCAAAGCCGCCGCCGGTACCGCCGAGGGTGAACGCGGGGCGCAGGACGACCGGATAGCCGATCTCTTTCGCCGCTTGTTTGGCTTCGTCGAGTGAATAGGTGATCTGAGAAGGAATCGTCGGCTCGCCGATGGATTCGCACAGTTCTTTGAACAGCTCACGGTCCTCGGCGCGCTCGATACTTTCACTGCTGGTACCGAGCAGTTCCACGCCGCATTCTTTGAGAACGCCTTTTTTCTCTAACTGCATAGCGAGGTTAAGACCCGTCTGACCGCCGATACCGGGAACAATGGCATCGGGACGCTCGTAGCGCAGAATTTTCGCGATGTATTCCAATGTGAGCGGCTCCATGTAGACCTTGTCCGCAATGGTGGTATCCGTCATGATGGTGGCGGGGTTGGAGTTACACAAAATAACCTCGTACCCCTCCTCTTTCAGTGCCAAGCACGCCTGCGTGCCGGCATAGTCGAACTCTGCCGCCTGACCGATGACGATCGGGCCGGAGCCGATGATCAGAATTTTTTTGATGTCTGTTCTTTTAGCCATACTATCCTCTCCCATTTATCGTTGATAGACAATCTTACCGTTACAAACCGTCAACACACATTCGCCGTACAGCGT